>JAHBTD010000002.1:900000-1161333 GCA_019638775.1 Fimbriimonadaceae bacterium
CCGTGCATTCATGACATCGAAACGCCACTTCACGCCGGATTCGGTGAACGTAAGCCGTTGCTCGACGACCGTATCGTATGTCGTTTGCTGGCTTATCAATAGGGCGAATGGGATGAGCATTTCCATACTCTAATTCGATGATTGGTCAAGGCGCTCCTTCAAGGCTTCGGCTTTCCAAATTCTCCAGATGGATAACCCACAAGGATGCCCGCGTTGCGTAGGTTCGCAACCGCACCAGTCGCCCAGTGATCGGAAGGAACGTCAGGAAATGGACGAGCAAACCCTGGATACTCTGCGGCCCAATGCGCTGATAGCTCGTCCACTCTCTTCAGCAAGTCTTCAGGATCGCATGGCCTGTCTTCATAGGAGTTCGAAATCTCCTGAAGCTCCTTCGACACGTATCGAATCAATCGCTTCAGTTGCGATAGCTCCCAACCTGTACCTGGAGCAACGGTATCTCGATAAGATTTCTGTTCTTGAGAAGTTGCCGACCAAACCTGACTGTATTTCATCACCAGAGCATTCGCCGTCACCGCAAGATCCCATTTCGACGGGAACTCACCCCTGACATGACCAGCGGAGCCATCTGGATAGCCAGCCAACATGCCCTTGTTCTGGACCACACGGATAAACGGCCTCGCCCACTCAGTCCCTTTGTTCGTCCACTGTTGGGATGATGAGCCGCTGGCAAAAGTCAGCGCCAAGCCAGCAACAACTACGCGAGTGACCTTCATGCTTGAAGGACGGTTGGGAATACCGGAAGATTTCGGTGCCTACGCAATAACCGCAGTCTTCGCAGGACGCCAACGCACGTCTAAATCCTTCACCGCTTTCGCCTCATCCAACCGCCCCACGATCTGCGTCGACGGCGCGTTGTGCAGCAGCTCAGGATCGGTCTCCGCCTCTTTGCAGATCGCAATCAGCGCATCGCAGAACGCGTCCAAGGTCTCCTTGCACTCCGTTTCCGTCGGCTCGATCATAAAGCACTCGGGAACGATCAACGGGAAGTAGTTGGTGGCCGGGTGGAAGCCATAGTCGATCAACCGCTTGGAGATATCCAGCGCCCGCACGCCGAACTGCTTCTTATAGCGTTCCGCCGTCAAGATGCACTCGTGCGTGCAAGGTCGATCATGCGCGGGAGGAAGAACCTCTTTCAGCCGAGCACGCAGATAGTTGGCGTTCAGGACCGAATACCGGCTGATATCCGGCAAATACTCCTTGCCCATCGCAAGCAGATATGTATAAGCCCGCACTGCCATCAATGACTGCCCCCAGAACGAGCTAACGCGCCCAATGCTGAGCGGACGGTTCTCGTCCACATACGCCTCCGTTGCGCTCAACCCAAGCTTTGCCGACTGCTTCTTGCTCACGATCACTGGCCCAGGCAAAAACGGCTCCAGATGTTTCATCAAGCCGATCGCGCCGCACCCCGGCCCGCCGCCTCCGTGAGGGGTCGTAAACGTCTTGTGCAGATTCAAATGCATGCAGTCGAACCCATGATCGCCGGGGCGGGTGGTGCCCACCATCGCGTTCATGTTCGCGCCGTCGCAGAAAACCTGTCCGCCGACCGCGTGCACCATCTCACAAATCTTGGAGATGTTGGTCTCAAACAACCCGAGCGTGGATGGGTTTGTGACCATAAAGGCCGCGACCGTGTCATCCAACAACGCCTCAAAGGCCTTTAGATCAGTATTACCGCTGGCATCCGTCGGAACGGTCTTCACATCGTAACCACATCGCGCCGCCGAAGCCGGATTGGTGCCGTGAGCCGAGTCGGGAATCAACACGATTCGGCGCTTCTCCCCTTCCCCACGCGACTCGTGATACGCCTTGATGAGCATCAAACAGGTCTGCTCACCGTGCGCCCCCGCTACCGGCTGCATCGTGATCGCATCAAAGCCGGTGATCTCAATCAGAAAGTCTTGAACGCCCGCAATGACCTCAAGAAAGCCCTTCACCGTATCCAGCGGTTGCAGCGGGTGAATCTGGGTGAAGCCCGCCAAGCCTGCCGTGCGCTCATTGATGCGCGGGTTGTATTTCATGGTGCATGAACCGAGCGGATAGAAGCCCGTGTCGATGCCGTAGTTGATGTGGCTCAGGTTTGTGAAGTGGCGCACCAGGTCCATCTCACCTATCTCCGGCAGATGCAACTCCGTGCGCATCTCTCCAACAGTCGCCTTGAGATCGACTTTAGGCGTGTCGCAACGGGGAACGTTGCATCCAACGCGGCCCGCGCGGGATTTTTCAAAGATGAGTTGCGGCTGAGGAACGGTCTTTGTGGGCATAGGTGTTGGAGGAGATTTTACCTGCGCAGTTGTGCAATCGCGAGCAGCCCAAAAAGAAGGCCCACTCCAATTCTGGAGTGGACCCTCTCATGCAACAAGACCTAACGTTACTCATGCGCCACAATCGGTTCTGGCAAAGGTTTTTGCGGGCAGGTTGTACAAGGCGGGATCAGCTCAGGAATCACATCATCCGGCCCTGTAGGATTGCATTTCTCGTCGGAACAGTTGAGATTTAGAGGTGTAGCATCGTACGGGGTTCCCCTGATACAAAATTGAAGTGGTCCCTCACCGCATCGAAAGGAAATGTACTTCACCCTAAACCTCGTGCGTTGATTGCATTGTGCTCCAGCAGGTGAACATTGAGTTGAATGACTATTGCAGCTGTACATAAAGCCATCCAATTCTTCGCTAACATCACGATAGGTATATAGCCCACCTCCGCAGGGATCTCCCTCTCGTATTGGCATCGGACATTCTGGGTATGTAGGTGTGCACGATCCATCACTAGCCCAGGCTATTGTCGCTATTCCCAACACGGTGATTATCAGGCAAATAATGCCAAATCTATTTGTTTTCATTTCGCCTCCACACTTATTGGAGCGGTCTACCGCTCTTCCGCGCTCTCAGCCTTTCATCCATCTCTTCTTTCACGGCACCCATCGAATAATATGCTGCTTCATCTTCCCAGTCGCTAAGCATAGGGCACCATTTAACATGTCCATCTAAGTATCCACCTAAGACTTCGAATGCTTCAGTTTTTGAAATAGAGTTAGCAAATCCTTGTTTAGGACTCGAAAAATATCTCTTATTGATAAAACCTAAGCTTCTCGGGAAAAATTCAGCTTTTACAATTGGATCCGAGACTGGATCAAATTTTGTTGTTAGTGGACGCCTTTTTTCCGCGATGCGAACACCCCAATTGTAAGTCAGTGAATATTCTGGCAACCCATGTGAACCAGGATAGTCCGCAAGCTCTGGGCGACCCTTAACATACTTATAAGAGCCCTCTAAACTATGCAAATAATTCGGATAATTGCCGTCATAATCAGACATATACAGATTGATTGCGGAAACATTTTGCTTTAAATCCACTCTAATCGCCGTCTCATGCGATTTACGCATCACTACAGGCCTCAGAAGCAGCGTAAGTGTCACACAAAGAATAGCTATTATTGCTATTACGATTAGTATTTCAGGCAAGGTAGCGCCTCTTGTCTTCTTCCTCATTTCCCCTCTCCCTCACTCGAAGCATCAAAGCTTTCGCTCACCTTTCCGTTTTCAAAAATCATAATATAAGGAATGCCAGCCGTGCGGACGTTAAACATCGAAAAGAATTCAGGATCGGCATGTCGGATGACGGTCTTGTTTGCCCATACCGGATCATCTGCTCCGTCTAAAACAAAAACTTGCAACGGATATTGTTGATACTTCTGCCTTAGCTGGCCTATTATCTTCTCCATCCTGCCCGACCAACAGGTCGGACATTTTGCTGAAAAGATCGCAACTGCATTCTGGCCTATTATTCCAGTTTCAGGCAAAGCGGCTCCAACACGTAGCCCCTCGGCCTCTATGAAATTATTAGAAGCAATCGTCCTGGCGCTTGCTCGCACGAAGGGAGACATACTGAGCGCAACTACGCAAAACGTGGCTGTAAGAATAGCTACACTGCCAATTCTTGCAAGTTTCCGATTTTCAAGAATAACCTCAAGCAACAGTACTCCCCACAAGAACCAAAAGGTAAGACACATAAGGCAAGGCTGCACACCAAGCAAGTAGCCCGTCGAGAGGAGCAAGACACCAGTGACTGATCCAAGAACAACAATACAGTCGCTCCACAGACCTCGCAGAAAATTCAAGCTTAATGCAACCGTAAAGCCAATTAGCGGCAATAGGACTGCCTTAAAATATTGAAAGGGACCAGGCTGCGTGCATGCTGTACAAAAGCTAAGGAGAATGATTGCAGGAGGAAGTGGAAGAATCCACTTGACGATTGTCCCTATCTTCAAGACTCTTCTTTGAACTGCGATTTCCCCAATAACACATTCCTCAGCCATGTGCAAACTCCGAACAGTCAAGACGCTCTATAAATTATCACATAGGACGCGAAATGTAAAGAGATGTTCTCAAGAATTTTTTGGTTAACGCTAAATTAGATTGCAACAATTGGTAATTGTGCCAGTAGTTTAGCCTGAAATTAGTTTCTCTATGTCTACTACTGCCAACAATTTGACCAAGAATCATTGAGACTCAAAGAGTTGTGTCTCAAAGAATAGACAAGAGATTGGCAGGCATTGCAGATATTCTTGAGTGCTATCAAAGCAGCCAGTTAAGCAAGTTCAAATGATAGCTTCGTCGCAAAATCATCGATCTGCGCTTTCGTCCGGGTCTCCGTCACCGCAACAAGCAAGCAGTTCTCCATCCCTTGATAGAACTTACCAAGAGGAAGACCGGCAAGGACGCCCTTCTCCATCATTGCGCGTTGGACGGTTTCAGCGCTTTTGGGCAGCTCCAATACAAACTCCCCAAAGACCTTGCCCGAATACTTCACCCTCGCCCCCGCCTCCGAAAGCTTCGACATCGCGTACTGTGTATTGCGGACCGTCGATTCGGCAACCGTTTGCATACCGTTCTTGCCAAGCGCCGACATGTAAATCGTTGCCGCCAAGGCCATAAGCGCTTGGTTTGTACAGATATTGGAAGTCGCCTTTTCTCGGCGAATATCCTGCTCTCGCGTGCGCAGAGTCATCACATAGCCTGGATTGCCGTCGTGGTCCAACGTCTTACCAACGATTCGGCCCGGAATTCGGCGGACAAGCTCGGTCTTACACGCAAACAGTCCAACCACCGGTCCACCAAAGCCCATCGCCACACCCATCGGCTGGCCCTCGCCAACAACGATGTCAGCGCCGTATTCGCCCGGTGGCTTAAGCAGCGCGCAGGCGATAGGATCGGCAACAACCACGAACATCGCTCCAGCTTGGGTAGCCGCTTCCCTTGCTTGGGCAAGGTCTTCGATCGTGCCAAAGAAGTTGGGATATTGGACGATCACACAAGCTGTGTCTTGGTCGAGCTTCGAATAATCCGTCGTCGCGCCATCTTCATGGTTGATCACAACCACGTCCAGCCCAATCGACCAGCAATAAGTCTCCAGAACCTGCCGATAGTGGGGATGCACGGCATCGCTCACCGCGATCTTTTGCCTGCCATTCACTCCGTGGCAAAGAATCGCCGCTTCAGCCGTTCCCGTCGCCCCGTCATAGAGCGACGCATTGGCAATCTCCATCCCGTAAAGGTCAGCGACCATCGTTTGAAATTCGTAAATGGTTTGCAGGTAACCCTGCGATAGCTCGGGCTGATACGGCGTGTACGCGGTCAAGAACTCGCCACGCGAGATCAGAGCGCCGACCGTCGCCGGAATATATCGGTCATAAATCCCTGCGCCAAGGAAGCACACAAGATCGGTTAGGAGATTTTTATTCTTGCGTGAAAGCTCAAAGAGGTGACCCAGGAGTCTGTGTTCATCAAGCGAAGCCGGAACATCCAGCTGACCCTTGAGCTTCAGGTCATCGGGGACCTCTCGGAACAGCTCCTCAATGCTGCCCGCACCGATGGTGGCGAGCATCTCTTTAACGTCTTCTTCGGTGTGGGGGATGTATGGGCGGGACATTTCGATTTTAGATTTGGGATTTTGGATTGACGATTCTTCAGAGGCGTTGTCAGGTGGTTTTCAAGTGGTTTTCAAGTTGTTGTCAAGTTGTCGGCAGGTGGTTCTCAAAGTTTCGGCGTGCGGTTGGTAAGTGGTCTTACAACTTGCCGACTACTTGCCGACCACTTGACAACAACTTGTCGACAACCCTATCCAAGCACTCCCTTATAACCATCCGCATCCAACAAACCGTCAAATGCAGCGGCATCTCCGACCTTCACTTTGAACATCCAGCCATCGCCGTACGGGTCGCTGTTCACCAGTTCCGACCTAGCGCCAAGCGCTTCGTTCGTCTCAACGATCTCTCCACCCAAAGGCGAATAGATATCGGATACGGTCTTCACGCTTTCAACCGATCCGATCGCCTCAGCGGCGTTTACTGCTCGGCCAACGTTGGGAAGATCGACGTAGACGATGTCGCCGAGTTCCGACTGGGCAAACTCGGTGATGCCGATGGTGGCGACGTCGCCGTCGACACGAATCCATTCATGGGTTGGGGTGTATTTGAGGTCGCTGGGTACGTTCAATGCGGGGTCTCCTGATGGGAATGGCAAAGTTTACCAGTGCCCCACCGTATCATGTGGACTTTGGGACGCCGTTTGGGTCGACGTTGGCAAGCTGTTCCAAGCGTCGTCGTCAAGAGCCAAGCCGCGCCGAACCACAAGCAGGTTAAAATACGCCTATGGGATATTGGCTGATGAAGTCAGAGCCGGACACATATGGCATCGACGACCTGGAAAAAGAGGGCACAAACATGTGGGAGGGCTGTCGCAACTACACCGTGCGGAACTTCTTCCGAGACAGCATGCAGATCGGCGATCTCGCTTTCTTTCACCACTCTAACGTTGATCCAGCGGGAATCGTCGGCGTAATGGAGATCGTCAGCGAGGCTTACCCCGACCCCACTCAGTTCGATCCCAAGTCGCACTACTACGACGCCAAGAGCCCAAAGGATGCCCCCCGATGGCTCGTCCGTGATGTGAGGTTCGTCCGCAAGTTTAAGCGCACCGTCTCCCTCGCTGAACTCCGTGAAACACCCGGCCTTGAAGATATGTGGGTGACGCGCAAGGGCCAGCGCCTGAGCGTGATGCCCGTAACCGAGGCAGAGTGGAACATCGTCATGGGGAAAGAAGGGCTATGAAGGCTCGGCTGCGACTAAACCCCCTCCTTGCTTCGACGAAGGAGAAATGGAGAGGAGTGACGCATTCCACAGGCAAAGCATTCCGATTGTGCAAAGCTGCTGCTCTCATTGTTGCGATCGGATGGGCCTCTCCGTCTGCCCAAGCCCAATCTCACGCCCCCCAATACTTCGAAAAAGCCTGCGTCGTCAGCGATAGCGCCATCGCTTCTCAAATCGGCGCCGAAGTCATGCGCAAAGGTGGCAACGCCGTCGACGGCGCAGTGGCGACTGCTTTTGCCCTCGCCGTCACTCATCCCACAGCTGGAAACATAGGCGGTGGAGGCTTCATGGTCGTCCGCATGGCTGACGGCCGCACCATTGCTATCGACTACCGTGAAACCGCGCCAGCCGCGTCATCGCGAGAGATGTACATGAACGCCCCCCAACCCGGGGCTTCCCTAACCGGACAGATGGCATCGGGAGTCCCCGGCACGGTTTACGGAATGTACGACGCCCACAAACAGTTTGGAAAGCTCCCCTGGAAGGACGTCGTCGAGCCCGCCCGCAAGCTCGCACAAAACGGCTTCGTCGTTAGCAAGAGCCTCGCCGATGAACTCAAATCCCAGGCCGCCCGATTCCGACCCTTCCCCGACAGCTACCGAGTGCTCAACAAAGACGGAAAGTTTTGGGGTTGGGGCGAAACCCTAAAGCTGCCGGACCTCGCCAAGACACTCGGCCGCATCCGAGACGAAGGACCTGCTGGATTCTACGAAGGCGAAACCGCCAAGCTGATCGTTGCCGAGATGAAGCGCGGCAACGGCATCATCACCCTCGAAGACTTAAAGAACTACCGTAGCGTATCTCGTCAGCCGCTCAAGGCATCCGCTTTTGGTTACGACATCATCACCATGCCCCCACCAAGCTCCGGTGGGATCGCTCTCGTCCAAATGCTCAATATCCTCAGCGGTTACGAACTGAAACCGATGGGCTGGGGGAGCGTCTCCTACAACCATATCCTGATCGAAACAATGAAGCGGGCATTCGCCGACCGAGCATACAACTCGGGCGATCCGGCCTTTTTCAAAGTCCCTACTCAAACCCTAACTTCAATGGCATACGCAGACAGCCTGCGCGAGGCGATCAAACTCGACAAAGCCACCCCCTCAGCCGAAATCAAACCCTTTGACTCGGGAATCAAAGAGGGCGACCATACCACTCACTTCTCGGTCGTCGATCAGTGGGGCAACGCCGTGGCGAACACCTACACCCTCAACACTGGCTATGGAAGCGGGGTGATGGTCACGGGTGCAGGGTTCCTCCTAAACAACGAGATGGACGACTTCATGACCGCACCCGGCAAACCAAACGTGTTTGGCCTCATTCAAGGCGAAAACAATGCCATCGCCCCTGGCAAGCGCCCAGTCTCGTCAATGACACCGACAATCGTATTGAAAGAGGGTGAGCTGTCCATGGTGATTGGTTCGCCCGGCGGACCCACCATCATCAACACCGTGATGCAAACCTTCCTGAATGTCGCGCTCTTCAACATGGACATTCAGCGAGCCGTGTCCGCACCTCGAATCCATCATCAATGGATGCCCGATTCGATCTCCTGGGAGTCCTTTGGAGTTGCCCCAGATACCAAGAAGATGATGGAATCCATGGGGCACAAGTTTGCTGCACGCCCGTCAAACATGGGATCGTGCATGTCGATCCTTGTCGATTCGAATGGCAACAGACGAGCCGGAGTAGACGCTCGCAGCGACGACGCCGGAGCAGCCGGATTCTAACGGAAACGCGCCTTGTCTTATCCAAGCGCCTTTGGCATAAACTTTGCTTCAATCCTTCGGCGGGACCGAGGGCACACACATGCAGTTTCCGACCGACAAGAATCGACGGCAAGACCGTCCTCTCGACGATCTACCCACCTTCGAAGAGTGCCGGCTGTTGCTTGCGATTTTGGAAGAGACGATAGAAGCCGGCGATTACGAAGTTTTCTGGGCAAGCTATCGCTCACTCGAACCGACCGCAAAACTCCTCACCGAGTGCTGCATCGACTACGAGATGAGCGTCCCGACCGTCGCATTCCTCTTTGGCTTGGATTCGTCGATGATTATCGACATCCTCATGCTTGAGTGGCTGATCGCCGGAATGGGCGAGCCCCAGCCCGAAAAAGTTGTCTCCATCGCTTGCTACTTAAGCAAGGATAAATTGGCTCGCAAACGGGCCGTACGCAACGCAACACTGAAGATGATTCTCGAAAGCGCGGCCTAGGCTGTCAGCGACCGCATCACGCGCTTGGGTAGCCTCAAAAACATGAACTGGGTGCAAATGGTTGGAGCGGCTTTCGGAGCTCTAAACGTCGTTTTGGGTATCGCTGGCGCAGCTAGCGGCAGCATGGTCTCACTGTACGCAGGTGGCGCCATTGGCGTACTCGCCATAGTAGGGGCGTTCGTAGCAAAAAACAGCACGATTCTGGGCTATGCCATCGTCGCCATTGCATGCATTGCAATCCTGGGCCGATTTGGGCGAAAGCTGATGTCCGAGCCCGCAGTCTATCCTGGGGGAATTCTAGTCGTGGCTGCACTCATCACCCTCGCATGCCTCATCTACGGGCTTGTTTCGATGCGCTCAAGCGCCTAAATCATTTGTCCGTCCGGTATTTCTCAATCAGTTCCAGCGCAACGTCTTTGCCCTTCCAGCCAAAGACCTCAACAGTTTTGTCTTCCAGCAGCTTGTAAATCTCGAAAAAGTGGTGAATCTCATTGAGTGTATGAGGATTCACCTCATCCATCGACTCACGATTTCCAAATCGCGGGTCCTTCGAGGCAACGGCGAGGATCTTCTCGTCCGACCCCTTCTCGTCGTACATTTCCAAGACGCCAATCGGCTTCGCCTCAACCACACAGCCCGGAAAAGTGGGATGCGAACACAGCACCAGCACATCGATGGCGTCCCCATCCAAATACTTTGTTGACGGCAAAAAGCCGTAATCCCACGGATAAAACAGCGGCGAAAAGAGCACCCGGTCGAGCCGGATCATGTCCAAAGCCGGATCGTATTCGTACTTGTTGGTGCTGTACCGCGGCACCTCAATAATCGCGTTGAATTCTTGGGGAGCGTTCTTTCCGAGAGGCAATGTGAGAAGACTCATTTACGGCTAGAGTACCGTGAGAGCCCAGCCACCCCCAGGGCTTCGGACAGGGGGATACCAAGTCAAGGCGTCAATGGGAAACGATGAACGATCATGGATGAGAGATGAATCAGGAGCGGAAATCAAAAAATAGTCGGAAACGAGGCGCACCAGAACTGCGCGCCTCGCCCCTCAGCTGGCTATGCTTATAATCCCCTATGACATCCCAGCTCCATACACCCCGCTCCCAGCTACTACCCACCTCCAATCCCCGGCGGCGTATGAAGCTGTAGCTTAAATTGACGTGTTCCCGTACTCGCTCGAAGCCAAAGACGGTGTCTGCCCGATTTCGTCGGCACGAAGTAATGGACCTGCACCTTGTCAAACTGCAACCACTGCGCCCGCAGAAACTGTCCGTCGTCGTCAAGGAGATCAACCCGGAGTTGAGTCCCTGGCTGATCAACGATGAACTCATAGCGCTTTCCTGCAACAAGGTCAACCGCATAAAGACCGAACTTGCCGCCTTCGAAGGTAAACGTTTCCGGCCGATCCAGCGTGTACTTTGTCGCCGTCACTTCGTCTCGACGCAGTTCAAAGTCCCCCGATCCACCATTGCCTTCACAAGAAAACCGAATGATAAAGGTCTTGGCCTCCGGAAAGTAGAGGTCATCGGCAGAAACAAGCGTTTCCCGGTTTACAATGCTGTTCTCCAGCTTGCCCGTTAGACTGAAAATGTCAATCTTCGTCAAAAAGTGGGCAGCCTTGGCAAAGACACGCATAAGTTCCGACTTGTTGGATTCAATGAGAAACAGCTTCGACTCGCCAATCTCCAGCGTATCTTTGATCGCCTTACCGTCCTCCCAGGTTGGCAAAGACTCGGTGTTGGAGATGGTGATCTTGCTCGACTTGGTCGACATCGAGCGCAGCACAAGCTGCGCGGTCCCTTCAGCTTGAAACACCCTAACCACATCGTTTGGATTCGAAACCTTCACCAGAAACCATAGAAGATCGCTATCAACGCCGTAAGAGTCATCTGCTGTTGAGATCTCCTCTTGTTTGCCCTTGGGGGCCGTGAAGGCCTGTCGAAACTTACCTCCGACGATGGTCGTCCGCACAATCTGACTTTCCGTCACGGGAAACTCAACCACCGCCAACTCGTCCTCCTGGAGTTCGAAGTCGGTTTTGTCTGCAGGTTTGATTCGAATAGGAACGACTTCGTGGAATTCTGTAGTCAAGCGCTTGGTCTCGTACACGCCGTATTCAACAAAGTAGGCTCCGTCAGCAAGAGCTTTAAAGGCGACCGATCCATCAGGCGTCCTAATTTGTTGAAAGTCAGATGCCTCCACTCCGGTCGGGCCGACAACTCGCACAAAGCTAGCTTGTGAAGTGTAGTTGCCTTCAGAATACACGCGTCTCAGGTCATACAAGCCGTTCTTTTTCGCTGCCATTGAAACCCAGATTCGATTGGTGTCAGAAACTTCCGGAGGAATTGAGTCATGCTTCTTCTGCCCAAAAGGCGCATCCAGTGGCATAAAGGTCCGCGTTTTAAGAGTGAACTTTCCACCCGCCACCGGCTTGTAGCAGACCACTTTTAGCTTGTAGGTGCCCGCTTCGGTAAAGCGGTAGATAATAAACGGGGATTGATCACCCTCCACCCGATCATCAACCTCTTTGAGCTTGGTGCCCTTTTCATCCTCAATGACAAGCACAGGGTCGAAGGCGTCACTCGTGGCCCCCGCCATAAGCGTCTCTCCCTTCTTGACTTTGTAGGTGAATTCAACGCGGTCTCCCGGCGTGAGGACAGCCGATCTTGAAGTCCAGAGGTGCGGCACGCGAGCATCGTTGTCTGGACTTGATGAAGTCTTCTCAGCATCATCTCGTCCGATTGCTGCGCCTGCTCCTCCACCACCAAATCCGCCACCTTGGCCATAGCCTGCCGCACTGCCTTGCGGAAGAGCCTGCGTAGCGATCAAGACAAAACTAAGAGATGCGAGATAGCGAGCAAAATACCTCATGGCTTGCAGACGTACCGCCGACTCATTTGGTTACTTACGAACAGCCGTACCCGAACCGCCGAAGCCATAATATCAACATGCCCACTCAGCCCGACGCTACCGGACGCTTTGGCGATTTTGGCGGACGCTATGTCCCCGAAACCCTAATCCCGGCTCTCGACGAACTCGAAGCCGAATTCAAAAGGGCGTGGTCAGAGGACACGTTTCGGGCTGAATTTGATCGCCTCCTCCGTGAGTACGTGGGCCGCCCCACCCCGATCACCGAAGCCCGCCGCATTTCGGAGGAGCTCGGGCTGCACGTCGTCATCAAGCGCGAGGACCTTAACCACACGGGCGCGCACAAGATCAACAACGCTCTCGGGCAGTGCCTGCTTGCGCAGCGGATGGGCAAGAAGCGGATCATAGCCGAAACTGGAGCCGGACAGCACGGCGTGGCGACGGCAACGGTCTGCGCTCTGCTGGGGATGGAGTGCGAGGTCTACATGGGCGAGGAGGACTGCGCCCGCCAGCAGCTCAACGTCTTTCGGATGCGGCTCCTCGGGGCGAAGGTGATCCCCGTTTCCAGCGGCACGAAGACGCTGAAGGACGCCTTGAACGAAGCGATGCGCGATTGGGTCACCAATGTGACCAACACCCACTACGTCATCGGCACAGCAGCCGGCCCGCACCCCTACCCCTACATGGTGCGTGAGTTCCAGTCCGTCATCGGAAACGAAGCCCGCGCGCAGTATCTGGAAAGGTACGGCAGACTGCCTGATGCCGGTATAGCCTGTGTTGGCGGAGGCTCAAATGCCATCGGGTTCTTTGCCGCTTTTCTTGGAGACACCGACATACGGCTGTACGGCGTGGAGGCAGGGGGGCACGGGATCGAGTCAGGTCAACACGCGGCTCCGCTCACGGCAGGCTCGCCAGGGGTACTGCACGGGTCATACAGCTATCTGATGCAGGATGACGACGGCCAGGTTATCGGCACGCATTCAGTGTCGGCAGGGCTGGATTACCCAGGCGTTGGCGCCGAGCACTCGTATTTGAAGGATTCAGGACGGGTCGATTACACGTCGGTCACCGACAAAGAGGCTCTGGACGCATTTCAGTGGCTCGCCAAAAAGGAGGGTCTTATCGCCGCCTTTGAATCGGCTCACGCCTTCGCGCTCCTGCGAGACACGTCGCGATTCAAGCCCGGCGACCGTGTGCTTGTGAACATGAGCGGCCGCGGAGATAAGGATATGGAGTCAGCCGCAAAGCTGTTTGACCTATGATTGAGCACTTCTTAGCGTGGTCAGTACGAGCATGAGATCATCAAAAGATCTATATCTGCCCGATCCAGACACACGTTCAAACCAATCCCAAATCCCAAATCTACAATCCAAAAAATCTAAAATCCAAAATCCAAAATCGTAAATCGTAGATTCTCTACTCTCCCGGATCAGGATCACTTCTCAGCTCAGAAGGCACTAGCCCCAGGTATTCCTTCACCGATTCACGCAAGCCCTGCGTTGTTCCAAAGCCCGCCGCTGTGGCGATCACATCGATAGGGGAATCTGTCGTGCGTAGCAACTCCACAGCCATCTCCGTCCGACACCGGTCCACAAACTCATGGAAGCCATACCCAACGCTGGCCTTAAACACACGTGAGAAGTGGAAGGGGGAGTACCCGACAAAATCGGCGGCATCTTTGAGAGGCCAGGCCTGCTCGGGGTTCTTCCGCACGGCTTCGGTTAAGTCCACAATGCCCTCGGCAAGATCAATCGGCAACGGTGTTAGACCAAAGCTGCTGACCCCCGTCTTGAGGTACGCACAGGATTCATAAATCACAGAAAACAGCAACGCCTCGACATCGCCACGCTTCCCGTTCAGCGCCCGATTCAACCGATCCACAGCTGTCACAAAAAGCGGGTTTACAGGCTGCGTCATCACGCTCAGGCGATCGCTCGGTTTAGCTGGGTCAATCAGGGCGTCATCAAGCAGACCAGGTGTTGAGGGTAGCGCCCAAGTTAGAATCCGGCATTCTTGTTCGCCTCTAGCGACGCGAAGTGTGAGGTTTGCCGGGCCGCGAAGGAGCGAGACACTTCCAACAGGGAGGATGCTCCAGCGCGTGTCAGATGGCGTACGCAACAGGATTGTTCCCTGCCGCTTGAACCATAGACAGGCCGTATTCGCAGGTACATCCATCGTCGTTGTTGACGTGGCTCGAATGGTAGCAGTGCGCACGATTGCGCGAAGCTTGTCCGACTCGAACAACACCTGACTACGAAACTGTGCTGAACCGCCCTGCTCGTCTGCCCCCATAGCTGCCGTTCCAAATAATCGCATCGCCCTTGTACATCAGAGCATGAAGCCTTGGGCATAAATTTCGCCAGGTCTTTTGCCAGACCTTTAGAAAAAGCCGCCCACTAGCAACAGGGCCATCCTTGATTGCTGATTCAAAACAATCAAAACTGCCCGAGCCCATTTAGATTACTTTTGTTAGTGTAACACTCCTCACAAAAGGAATCGCAGCGGTTTGTTCCTAAGCCCGCAAATTTCCTTCGTTCTTTCATAGGGTATCACTTTCCTATGCCCCAAGGTTTATCCGTGGCTGTCCTCGGCGCAACTGGCGCTGTCGGCCACGAATTCTTAAAGCTCTTTGAAGATCGGCGGTTTCCGGTAGGGGACCTTCGTCTGCTCGCCAGTGCAAGGTCCGCCGGTAAGACCCTGAGTTTTCAAGGCCGTGATGTCGCTGTCGAAGCGGTCTCGCCCCAAAGCTTTGAAGGCGTTGACGTTGCCTTCTTCAGCGCCGGAGCCACCCGCTCAAAGGAGTTTGCGCCACATGCCGTCGCCGCAGGTTCCTACGTGATCGACAATTCAAGCGCCTTCCGAATGAATGAGGAAACCCCATTGGTGGTGCCCGAAATCAACACAGCCACGATCGGAGATGCGAAGGTGCTCGCTGTTCCCAACTGCACCGCAATCATCCTCCTCATGGCGACATCCCCACTCTTCAAGCTCGGCAAAGTGAGTCGAATCGTGGTGAGCACCTACCAGAGCGCCAGCGGAGCCGGAGCCGCCGCGATGGAAGAGCTCAGAGAGCAAACGCGCGACGTACTGGAGGGCAGACCCGCCGTACCCAAAATCATGCCTCACCCCTACGCCTTCAACGTCTTTAGCCACAACACCGCCATCAACGAGCACGGTTACAACGACGAAGAGTGGAAGGTCATCCAAGAGTCGCGCAAGATCATGGGCATCCCCGATCTGCGCATCAATGTCACATGCGTTCGAGTGCCCGTTCTTAGAGCACACTCGGAGTCCATTACCGTGGAGTTTGAAGGCGCAGCCCCGTCAGAGCAGGCAGTCCTCGAAGCGCTAAGCGCAGCTCCTGGAGTTCGGATTGTCGACGACCGAGCCGGAAACGTCTTCCCTATGCCGCTAGATGCCTCAGGCCAGTACGACGTCTTGGTAGGGCGAGTCCGAAAGGATGTTTCCCACCCGTCCGCAATCTCACTCTTTGCCAGCGGTGATCAACTCCTAAAAGGCGCAGCCCTGAACGGTGTACAGATAGCCGAAAAACTGATCGAGTTGGGCAAGCTAAAGGTCGCCGCAACGCTCTAATAAAAAAACTCCCCTCCCTCGTCAACGTCGAAGACTTGGTTTCAACTCAACACTCCCCTCCCTCGTCAATGTCGAAGACTTAATTTCGACTCAAAAATTCCCCTCCCTCGTCAACGTCGAAGACTTGATGAGGGAGGGGGCAGGGGGAGGGAGACTAGCGATCTTGTCAGAACGGCAGCTTTCCTTTTCTACCCGCTCTTTCTTCACAAGCCCGAACGATCAGGGTGACCCACTCAACAAGCTCAGCGCCAGTGTGTTCAAAGAGATCGAGACTTGGCAATCGAAATGTATCGATGCCTACCGATCTCAAATACTCATCTCTTGCCTTATCCTTAGTTTGCCGTTGTGCGTGTTGTTCACCGTCAACTTCGACACAAAGTTTTGCTTCCGGGCAATAGAAATCGAGGAAGTAAACGCCAACCGGAACTTGCTTCTTAAAAAGAAAGCCCGTCTTCTTTTCCCTTAGCCAGTACCACAACCGCTTTTCGCTTACGCTCATCGACTTGCGCAGTTCGCGAGCACGAGCCCTGGCTTCTGGCGAGTGGTTATAGCTTCCCCGGCGCATAGTCACATTCTAACTGGGCTAAAAGCTTCTTGTCTCCACCCCCTACCCCCTCCTCATTAAGGCTACGCAGTTAATGAGGAGGGGGAGCATGAGCAAGGGGAGGGGAAACTCACTCCTCACAGGCTTTCAAGCACAGCTCCGCATTCCGCCTAAGCCCCACAAGACCAGTCCTCCTCACAGCAGACCCCCGCGTCAAATCATCCCATGCATCCGACTGTATCACCGCCAACTCCTTCAGAGCAGGCCACTCTCGCCGGTTCAGGAAATCTGGTTCTTCGGTAATTCGGGCGCGCAAGGGCTGGTTCTCACTGGGTTGATTAAACGGGCAAACCTCTTGGCAGACATCACACCCAAACGTCCAACCGCTGAGCCTCGACGCAAGGTCATCAGGAATCGGCCCCTCATGCTCGATGGTCAAATAGCTTATGCATTGCCGAGCATCAACGTGATAGCGCCCGTCTTCATGCTTTATCGCTCCTGTTGGGCAGGCGTCGATGCACTTCGTGCAGGTGCCGCAACCTCCGACCGCCGGAGCATCCGGCGCAAATCGCTTTGTCACGAGCAGCAGCCCAATGAAAAACCAACTTCCCCGTCGAGAGTCGATAAGGCAGGTGTTCTTCCCATACCAACCAAGTCCAGCAAGCTGGGCAAATTCACGGTCCATGATCGGGGCGCTGTCCACGCAAGGCCTTGTCTCTATACCGGGATACTCCGCCTTCAGCCATTCCGAAAGCCGCCTCAGCTTCCCCCGAATAACCTTGTGATAATCACGACCCAAGGCATACCGCGCAATGCGCGGAAAGCCATCGTCGAAGGGGTTAGATTGGTTGTAATTGAGAGAAACCGCCACCACCGACTGGACTCCCGGCAGCAGCCTCTCCGGATGCTCCTTCAAAGGGAGCTGTTCGGCAAGGTAGTCCATAGTCCCTTGATAACCCTTGGCAAGCCAGCTCTTGTAGGTGTCTAGGTTAGGGGGCGACACCGCATCGCAAACCCCGACGGTGTCGAAGCCAAGTTCGAGGGCTTTCTCCTTGAGCGGTGTAGGGTCCAGCATTTCTGGTTGAGGTGGCAAGAACACATCTTCCGATGTGCAATTCCGGTCTCCATCAAAGGTGACGCTCCTCTACGAGTGTGGCACGATCCCCTCCCCTTCCATTTTTCCTGAAATGGAGGGGAGGGGCAGGGGTGGGGAGGTCCCGGGCGCGCTCAGCCCTTCAGCAGATCTATTCTTCCCGTCGCGTCTCCCGGAGAAAGGGATCAGAGATCGAAGATCGGAAATCGGAGGTCACTTGCGGATCACGAATCACGGATCACCTTCCCCCTTTGCGGCTTTGCGCCTTTGCGAGAAAGACTCTGATGGCGGATCACCGATCACGATTCACCTCCCCAAAACCGACAATCGATACAACTCCCGCCACTGATCCAAAGTCAAAGACTGCGGACGGGCCAAGGCCGACAACCCAGCTTTCTCAATCAACGCCTCCGTTCGCGGACGCTCTATCCCATACCGAATCAAGTTGTTCGCCAAAGTCTTCCTCGGCATCGCAAAGCACCCACGCACCAGCTTAAAAAATCCCGGCTCTTCCTCAGCCGACAAGCCGGTCTCCACCGGCACAAACTCCAGCACGATGCTCTGAACTTTCGGCGGTGGCAAGAACGCCCCCGGAGGCACGTCGCACACCTTGTTGATCTGAAACTGAGTCTGCAAGTAAACCGACAGCGATCCCCTATTTGAATCCCCAACCGGCGCAAGAATCCTTACGCCAACCTCTTTTTGCATCATCAAAACCGCTTTCACATATTGCTTCCGCACCTCAGCAATGCGTGTGATCAACGGCCCCGTGATGTGATAGGGCATGTTCGAAACAACAGAACGCGGCTCTGGAAGCTCGAAAAGCACCGACCCAAGATCGGCCTCCAGCGCATCCAACAAACGCACATCAGCAAGGGGAGCCGACTCCGCCAACACCTCGGGGAATCTTGTATCCACCTCAAGTGCGATCACCTTCGACGCTGCTTCGGTAAGCATTCCAGTAATAGCGCCTGGACCAGGGCCGATCTCAAGAATGCCCTCGATGCCATCCAAACGCGAGCGGATCGCATTCAGAACTTTGGGGGAGCAGAGAAAGTGTTGAGCGAGCCCCTTGCGTGCCCAAAGACCGTGTTTGGCCAGGAACGCACGAAGCTCGCTCTGATCGTGTAGGTTCAATTTAGCTAAGGACGTGGACCTTAACCTTTTTGCGTCCGAATTTCAACGCAGCGGCGCGTGTTGGGAAACAAAGGTCGATCTTGTAGCCCTTGATAGCGCTGCCCTTATCGCAGGCCAAAGCCATGCCATAACCCTCGATATACAACACTGTACCGAGTGGAATCACACTGGGATCGACGGCGGCAACGCCCATTTCAGCCTTTTGTCCGGTAGCTGTGCGGAACGTTGCGTTCTTGCCGCGCCCCGCGCTGGGATCGTATGCCGAAGCCTCCATCTCAATGCTCTTGGTCCGCGAATAATTACCGCGACTCATCTCGAATCTTGGCTTGCCGACGTGAAAAATCTGGCTCATGGGCTCCACGCGGTCGGTCCGCACCAGAGTCATGACTTCCTTCCCATCCTTCTCCTCAATGCGATAAACATCGACGAGACGGCCTTTCGTCCCCGGCTTCTCCTCCTTCATTCGTCCATGCGGAAGGGAGCGTGTGAGAACATACTCAACAGGGAAAGGGATCTCTTTGCGAACGACAAAGAACTCTCTTTCGTTCGCCTTCTCGTCCGTACCGGCTTGTTGAGCGGAGTGCTCGCTTTGGCTGCGAACTCCTACCGGTAGGTCTACTTGTGCAACCACCGTTACGGTGGCAATTGCGATACCCAACCCAAGGGTAAATCGCTTCATGGCGCTCATTGGGGTCACCTCCTTCTGCGCGTCAGAATCGAAGTTCGTACTGTACCAAGGAATCTCAACCGGAGGCAAACCGAAGGAGCCGGAGATATCCTGGGTTATCCTGGGTTATCCTGAGATAATGGAGTTATCCTTTCGTTTTCAATCTTCACAAATCTTCGTTTTTTGCGTGTTTTCTTGATTTTTCGTCAAATCGTTTAGGTTCAAACGAACCGGAGATTGCGGTAGGCCGTGGGTCCCGGTTTGAAGCTGCGATAGCGCATGTTTTTGCATGCGAAGAAGCTGAAGCCCAAAGGCTGAGCTTGGGTTCAATCAGGTTGAAATCAGTCCTCACGCGTACGCACATGCGCGAACTCTATTAAATGTGAAGAGATGAGTGTAGACGAATTGACCGCAAGTGCCATTTCCTCCCCTTACAATCCTTACTCTTTACAACCTTTACAGGTACGAAGCCGTTACCTGACCGTCAGGCTGAATAAGCACGGTCGGAGCTGCCGATGAGGGAGAATTTGGAGAGCATTACGATAGAGGCACTGGGTCTGTTTGGATTGCACCCCGTTGTGATTACGGGATTGCTAGGAGTACTTCAGTTGTTGATTCTGCCAGCTGGCTAACGAGCTCAAACTCGGTACGCAGCAACAATGCGACCGCTTCAGTTCGACAGTTACCCAGCCTGATCAGAATGACCTTGCGCGGCGGACCGCCCAGGAAAGCCAAGCCTTCGAAGTCGTCATCCTTGGTCACGACTATGTAGTCTTGCGCCAGGGCAAAGGCAAGAATATCCACGTCTGGAAGAGTCAGTCCAATCTCCAGAACGTGCTTCGAATCAGGATATTGATCACGAAGCAAGTCCACGAGCTTCGGCGACAGATTCGCGTCGAAAAGCAGCTTCATTTAGATTCTGGAAATCAATTGACGTTCCCGGTCAGCAGCAAACGCAAGGCAAGCTGAAATATCGTCGTTCGTCACGTACGGATAGTCGGCGATGATCTCCTCGCGAGACATCCCCGCCGCCAGCCAACCCAAGACGTCTGAAACAGTCACACGAAGGTCTCGAATGCAGGGCTTCCCGCTTCGCTTGCCTGGCTCGATAGTGATGATTGACCGATAGTCCACTGTGCTATTGTACGATATCTATCCTTTCCGAGCGTGAATAGCCTTGCGACTATCTGACTGGAACCACCGACACCCGACACGGCGTAAACTCGCTCGTCGTCAGAATCTTCTTCCCATCAAGCGCATAGCAGATCGCCTCGCCTTGCATCTCCACGTTCAGCTTCACCGGAACCGGCTTTGCCTTAAACCAATCATCGAAGTTCGCCGGTGCCGCAAACTCAAATCCACCAGAATAGGTTCGCACCATAACGTACTTCCCATCGGGAGAGATATCCCCTGCCGTAGTCAGTCGGGAGGCCTCCATCGCCCCCGACGGCGTGATCTTTCCAATCTCCTTCAGTGTATGGCTTCCCGGACCGGACGAACCATCGAGCTTAAACACTTGCCAATCTCCCGCCGAAACCTTGGTAACGATATACATATCGCCCGTTTTGGGGTGGACCATGAAGCTCTCGGCGTTGTGTGCGCCGTCGGGATATTTCAAATCCCATTTCTCGAACGCAGAAATATCCCCACCCGACCCCGATGGCTCCTCAACCCGATAAATCTGGACTGAGGCCCGCCTGCTGCTGTTGTCCCCAATATCCGCCAGATAGACATAGTTCTTTCCGTCCAGGCTCGCGCTCGCCATATCCTCCCAATCCACCGCTCCCGCGCCCTTGATGTTGAAAGGCCCCTCGATCGTCCCTTTCAGGTCGAATCGCCAAAACCGCGCCGTGTCTCCGCTATCGTTGTGCGTGAGGTACCAGTCGGGTTTGAGATAGCTCGGTGCAATCCCAGAGCTTTCGTTGATCGCCTTATCCTGCAGAGTCACGGCAAGACTTGGCTCTCCAAACGAACGCCCGGTCGATGCCTCAGACGTCCCCGTCGTGCCCTGCGAAGAGGGTTCAGTGCAAGAGAATCCCGTGACCAGTGTAAAGGCAGCAACGGCGGAAAGCAGCCACTTCGTGTTCATGCTTGGAGCTTACTTCCTGCGCTCGCGCCAGTTCAGCAAGTTCTCCAGGAATAGGTACTGATGCGCCCAGCCCGCCCACGGACCGCAACGCTCCCTCAATATCTGTCCTGCCTCTTTGTAGCGTGCGTCGGTCACTGACTTCCCCGCCCATTCAGGCCGATACAGCCGGGTCACCGCTTGCCACATGTGGGTGTCGATAGGGGTTGCCTGCTGGAAGTGCAGGCCGAAGAGGGCGATGCAGTCGGCGAGCTTGGGGCCGATCCCCTTGAAGCGGCAAAGCTCGGCATGAGCCTCTTTATAGCTGGCCCCTTTGAGGCTTTCCAGCCAACCGGTCGGCCTCTCCAACAGCTGTTGGGCAACGTGGGGAATGGTCGCCGCCCGGTAGCCAAACCCCTTCGCGCGGAGTTCCGATTCGGGGATGGCAGCAATGCGATCGGGAGTTGGGAATCTTGTAAGTGTTGAGTGTTGGGTGTTGAGTGTTAAGTTATCGAAGTTCAGATCGCTGATCGCAGATAGCCGATCGCTCTTAGCCACCTCCTCGTCCGTGCGAAGCACTGATGGGGAGGGGGTGCAGGGGGTGGGGTAATCCCTAAGCGGCTCTCCATAGCTCGCCAATGCTCTTACCATCGGCACGATCCGGTGCAGGTTGTTGTTCGCCGAGCATAGGAAGCTAAAAAGAACCTCTTCAGGGTCGGAACAACGCAAAACCCGCAAACCACCAAGCAACGCCAAATACGGCTTCAGTTCCGGACCATTTTCAAGGATGGAAGTCAGGATTTCCGGCAACGGATGACCCAATTGAAAAAACCTCTCAAAGTCTTGTTGAGTCGCATTTGATTCCACCTCGTGCTGTGTGTTTTCACCTACCGTTGAAAGTCGAACCAAGTACCAATGTGGCCCATCCACACCCAACCAGCGCCCATCCTCCAACTGCTCCCACCGGAAGACCTGCCCACTGGTAATACAGCGAACGAAGTCAAGCTCAAGGTTGGGGACGGTGAGGGTAAAGGAATTCAATTCTGGTTTCTCAATGCAATTGTGGCGACATCCCTATTGTGGTGCAGGCATCGTTACCGGCTCCTTTTTCAAAGAGATCTCGCAAAGTCACCAAGGACCACAAAGGCATGAAGCACTTCCATACGATTTGAGTGAGGGCACCAGCACTACGACGCCTTGAATAGACTTTGCGACTTGGCGTCTTTGCGAGAAATCTGATCTAACTTTGTGGCTTTGTGGTTCTTTGTGTCTCCGTGAGAAATCTAAGCTCAAGGAGAGCAAGCACAATGCCCACTCCACAACCTCAGATTCTAGCCACTGCGTTCTTTGCATCTTTGCGCACTTTGCGTGAAATCTGATCCCACTCTGTGACTCTGTGGTTCTTAGTGTCTCTGTGAGAAAAATCCCCACTCACAGGAATGCCTCACACAACTGTTGGGATACCCTCGGCATCTTTGCGAAGAATCTGATCAACTTTGTGGCTTCGTGGCTCTTTGTGTCTTTGTGAGAAATCTAAGCTCAAGGAGCGCAAGCACAATGCCCACTTCACAATCTCAGATTCTAGCCACTGCGTTCTTTGCTTCTTTGCGCACTTTGCGTGAAGTCCGATCCAACTTTGTGACTCTGTGAGGAAAACCCCACGAAAACTATCCTAAAATCCGTGCCCTCACATCCTCCGGCAACCGCGCCAAGAACGTCTCCTCATCCAACACCTCAACCTCCAACTGCTCTGCCTTCTGCAGCTTGCTGCCCGCCCCCGGCCCCGCAACCACGAAAGCCGTGTTCTTGCTCACGCTTCCTGCCGCCTTTCCGCCAAGGTCTATCACCAACGCTTCCGCAGCCTCGCGCGTGAACTGCTCCAGCTTGCCGGTGAACACCACCGTCTGCCCAGCAAAGAAATCCCCGCTTGGAGCCGCAGCTTCTACTGGAGCAACCCCAAGCGTCAGCATCCGGTCGATCAAATCCTGATTCTCCTGCTCCTCAAACCACTCTTGAATCTCCGACGCCGTCGTCGGCCCGACGTCCGCCACCGCCAGCAGCGCATCATAATCTGCCTCTCTCAGAGCCTGCAAAGTGCGGAAATGCGTCGCAAGCTCCTTCGCTCCCCGCTCCCCGACAAACCGGATCCCCAACCCAAACAGAAACTTATCCAAGGGCCGGGTCTTGCTCAACTCGATCGCTGCCAGCAGATTGTCCACGCTGGCCTCACCCATGCGATCCAACTGAACCAACTCCTCCCGCTTGTCTTTGAGCGAATACACACTCGGCAGATCGCTCAGATAGCCCAGTTCCAAGAATCTCTGAACCTGCTTATCCCCCAACCCCTCGATATCCATTGCCCCACGACTGGCAAAGTGAATGATCTTCGCCATGATCTGCGCCGGACAGCCCTTTTTGTTCGGGCAGCGCTGAATCACCTCGCCGGCTTTTTTCACTAACTCCGTGCCGCACTCAGGACAAACCACAGGCTCAACTGGCATCTCCGCACCCACTGGACGTTTTTCCAGCACCGGGCCAACCACTTCGGGAATCACATCCCCCGCCCGCTGAACAATAACGGTGTCCCCGATCATAACGCCCTTGCGGGTCATATCTTCATAGTTGTGGAGCGTCGCCCGGCTCACCGTCACACCCCCCACCGAAACCGGCTGAAGCTCCGCTACCGGAGTCACCGCGCCCGTCCGTCCAACCTGCCAAGTGATCCCCTCCAAAACCGTAAACGCCTGCTCGGCAGCGAACTTATAGGCCACCGCCCACCGAGGCCCCCGGGCCGTAAACCCAAGCTGATCTTGCAGGTCCAGGTCGTTGACCTTGATGACGATCCCGTCGATCCCAAAAGGAAGCGTCGGCCGCTTAACCGCCCACTCATTCACAAACCCGATCAAGCCCTCGATCCCTTTCACTTTGTGCGCCTCCGGGCGTGTCGCAAATCCAAGCTCACGAAGCCTCTGAATGGTCCCTTCCTGAGTGCTCGCAATGCGCGGCCCCGCGCCAAGGGCATAGCCAAAGAAGTTGAGCCGACGCTCAGCGGTGAGCCGACTGTCGAGCTGACGCAATCCACCGCTGGCGGCGTTGCGAGGGTTGGCAAAGACCTGCTCCCCCTTCTCGGCTCGCTTCTTGTTCAGCTCCTCGAAGACCTGCTTGAACATCAGCACTTCGCCCCGCACCTCGATCAATCCAGGCACTAGTGAACGCATCCGCAGTGGCACCCCTCCAACTGTCTTCACGTTCGGCGTCACGACCTCCCCAACTTCCCCATCACCCCGCGTCGTCGCCCGCTCAAGAAGACCATCCACATAGGTCAGCGAGATGGAAGCGCCGTCGAACTTCAACTCGGCGAAGTATTCGATCTCCTCTTCCGTGCCAAGCACCTTCTTCACCCGAGCATCGAAGGCCCGCAACTCGTCTTCGCCGAATGCGTTGTCGAGGGAGAGCATCGGCACACCGTGCTTGTGCTGCTCAAACCCTTTGATGGGGGGGCTGCCGACGCGCTGGGTTGGACTGTCGGGGGATTTCAGCTCAGGGTTGGCCTCCTCCAACTCGAGAAGCTCACGAAAAAGAAGGTCGTACTCGGTGTCGCCGATCTCTGGCTGGTCCAGCACATGGTAGAGATAGTTGTGCCGGTTCAATTCATCGCGAAGCTGCTGTGCGCGCTCGGTTGCGGACATGAAGAAATGTTACTCTTTGGGAGTGCGCGAATTTATTCGCGCTTTCATACGACCCGATTTATCGGGTCGCCTTCTTAAAAGATCAAAAGTCATCGAGGACGTTGACGCGGCTCGTATCAAAGCTCAGGACAGACTCGACAAAAGGGCGGTCCCCCTCTTCTTGTAGCCAACGGGCGGAACACCACCTGTATTCAATCGCATCGGTGACAATTCCATGCTTCACCGGATTGTTATGAACATAAGCAAGTCGAGCTAAATAGGACCTCTCAAAGGTAACCCTGGTGTCCCATGATCGGTACCAGACTGTTCTTCCAGGCTGACCGTCAATTTTATTCAGCTGTTGAGCAGTCATTGCGTGTAGGGCCTTCGTTAACTGACGTACTGCCCCGTCATGCTCTGGCGAGAATCCAACCAAGTGGTAATGATTCGGGAAGATTGCCCAGGCTTGTAATTGCCACCCCTGCGCCTCCACTGTTGAAAACAGAGCGTCCATTAACAAGTCGAGCTTTGCTGCTGAGTCAAACAGTTTGAGCTTGTGATAAGTCGCCGCCGTGATAATGTAAGTCCCTGGATGGGTCACGACCTTTGATGGTGCATGCGGCCAAGTCTTCACCTAACTTTATCCTCCTCAGAGGGATCGGCGATAACTCACCGATCCGGAAAAGCGCGAATGAATTCGCGCACTCCCAAAAATATACTATAATAGTAGACAAATCAGTACTATAGGAGTTTTCCTACTTTTCCACGTGCAAAAGATGTGTCTTGAAATCTCCCACAACCGCCCCGCACACTGGTCTCATCCCCGGCCAACCGAAGTCAGCCGGAGTTAATTCACAGAACTTCAATCATCAAAGAAAAGAGCATGCGCACCATCACGGAAGAACTGGTCCCATTGCATAGCCTGGAAGCGGAAATGAGCGCTCTAGGCTCGATGCTTTTCGGTGAGCGGCCTGCCGACGAGGTTTTCGCCATCCTCGATGAAGAGGATTTTTATAGGCCGGCTCATCGCGAAATCTACAGAGCCACGCGCCAATTGCAAAGGGACTCCAAGGCCATCGATCTGGTGACCTTGAAGCAAGAGCTCGTGCGTCGCGGGACATTGGAGGACGTCGGGGGCGAAGAGTATCTCATTCGCATCGCCGAGTTCGTTCCGAGTCCCGCGAACGCGGCTTTTTATGCGCAAATTGTTCAAGAAAACGCCACTTTAAGAAAGCTTGAAGGTGCAGGCCACGAAATCGTCAAAGTCGTGCGCGACCCGGAAGTTGACCTTCAAGGCAAAATCAACCGGGCCGAATCCGAAGTTTTTGCTGTAGGCCAAAAGCGGCTCGGGCGCGACTTCTTCTTGATGCGCGACCTCGCAAGAGACGTCATGCTCGACATCGACACGGTTCTCGAAACCGGAGTCGAATCGCATGGCCTTATGTCAGGTTTCTACGACCTTGACGACATGACGACCGGCTTTTACCCCGGCGACTTCGTCATCGTTGCCGCCCGCCCCGCGATGGGAAAAACATCGCTCGTCTTGCGAATGGCCCTCAACGTCGCCGAGAAAAATCAAGGCGCCGTCGCCGTCTTCTCCCTCGAAATGAGCGCGATCCAGCTTGCCAGAAGGCTCGTCTCGATGCTCAGCCGAGTGAATTCGCACGTCATGAAGAAGCCAAGCCTTGAGCCCTCCACACTCAAAAGGCTCGCCGACGCCTGCGAACACTTATATAGCCTGCCCCTCTTCATCGACGAAAGCTCAGATATCTCTGCCATGGAAATGCTTGGTAAGTGCCGACGCCTTGCCAAAGAACAAGGGCTATCCATGGTGATCGTCGACTACCTTCAGCTTATGCGAGGACACCGCCGAAGTGAAAACCGCGTACAGGAGGTCAGCGACATTGCGCGAGCATTGAAGACGATGGCAAAGGAACTCAAAGTCCCCGTCATCGCCCTAAGCCAGCTCAGCCGAGGCGTCGAACAACGCGACAACAAACGCCCCCAGCTCTCCGACCTTCGTGAATCGGGCTCCATCGAGGCCGAAGCCGACATGGTCATGTTCATATACCGCGAGCAGTATTACAAAGACCGAGATGCCGGACCAGACGATGAGCAGGTGCGTGAACCGGTTGAGCCCGCCGAGGTCATCATCGGCAAGCACCGAAACGGTCCGACGGGGACGGTACGGCTTGGCTTTGAGGCAAGCTACGCACTGTTCTCAAATCTGGCGAGATAATGCGCTGACAGGTAGTTGTCAATTTGTCGCGAGTTATTTACTGGTGACGGTAAAACTCCGCGTTGGCTTACTTGGATGTGTCGCTAAGACTGTCGTGTAACCGGACCCGTGGTAATCGTTAAACTGCGACCACCAACTGCCGATCCTCGAGTTACCACCGAACTCGGCGTTTCCGATGCGTGCACTTTGGTCCACACTGGTCCGACAACATGAACTGCTAAGAACCGTTCAAAGCCGTTCATCGATGCAAGAGACGCGCCAACGTGTTGTTCCGCCCAGTACCACAGACCGAACACCACCGCAAAACCACTGAATATTAACGCCAGAATTGCCTGTCCGACCTTCACAGCAATATTGTCGGGAGTTCCAGTGTGTTTTTTACACCCAAGTTTTGGGACTGTATCGTCTATATGACCAAGTTGAACCCCTACTTTAACCACCTGCCAACCACTTGCCGACTACCTGCCCACCACCTGCCAACCACTTGCCGACTACCTGCCAACCACCTGCCGACTACCTGCCGACTACTTGCCGACAACCTGCCAACCACCTGCCAACAACTTCATAATAGAAACCAATGCGGATTCTTGTCATCGGTTCGGGCGGACGTGAGCACGCCCTCGTATGGAAACTCGCTCAAGAAGCGGAAGTCTTTGCTGCCCCCGGCAACCCCGGCATCGCACAAATCTGCGAGTGCTTCCCTGTGTCCCCAACCGATCACAAAGCCGTCATTGACCTTGCCGTCAAGCTAACCGTTGACTTTGTCCTTGTTGGACCGGAGAACCCCCTCATCGACGGGCTTGGTAGCTCTCTCATAGAGTCAGGGATCCCCGTCGTCGGGCCCAACCCCGACGGCGCCCAGCTCGAAGGTTCCAAGGCTTTCTCCAAAGAGCTGATGGCCGATGCCCACATCCCCACCGCCGAATTCCAAATCTTCACTCACCCCGAACCCGCCAAGGATTACGTCAAGACTATGTTCGATGCGGGACGACAGGTGGCCGTCAAGGTCAGCGGGCTCGCCCTCGGCAAGGGTGTAACCGTCTGTTCAACCCTCGAAGAAGCCACTGAAGCGATCGACGCTGCAATGGTCGAGAAAGTCTTCGGCGATGCCGGGCATACATTGGTCATTGAGGAGCGGCTTACAGGCCGGGAGTTCAGCCTTCTCACACTGTGCAGCGGCACACACTTTCGTAGCCTGCCCGTAGCCCAAGACTACAAGCGGATTTTTGATGGCGACCGCGGCCCAAACACCGGGGGCATGGGCACATTCAGCCCCGTGCCCTGGATTACCGACGATATCGTTCGCCAAACAGAAGCAGCAGTTGTCGCTCCACTTCTCAATATGCTCAAGGACAGAGGCATCGACTACCGTGGTGTCCTCTTCTCAGGGCTGATGTTCGACGGCATGAAGATCAAGTGCCTTGAGTACAACGTTCGATTCGGAGATCCCGAGACTCAAAGCGTCATGAAACGGCTTGGTTCCGGGTTTGCCGCGGCTCTGTACGCTGTCGCAAAAGGGGAGCCGATACCCGCCTTCCAAGTGAAGCCAAATGCTGTGGTAACTGTCGTCCTCGCCAGCGCAAACTACCCCGCCGCTCCACAAACCAGCTTCCCGATCACGCTCCCTGAAACCATCCCCGATGGGCTAAATATCTTCCACGCAGGTACGAAAATCGTCGATGGCACACTCACGAACTCCGGGGGGCGCGTTCTGGCGGTATCTGCCGAAGCCCCCGATCTTGGACAAGCCCGCGAGACAGCTTACGACGTGGCAAAGCAGATCGCTTTCGAAGGTGTCCAGTACCGAACAGACATCGCCTCAATCTAAGGCCCACATCGGCAACTGGAACCCCTAAAAGCAAAATGCCCCGCGAATAAATCGCGGGGCAAATGCATGCGGACAGCTTAGTAAAGCTCGAATGCGAGGTCGTCCTTTCGTCCGTTGCAAGGGTCGATCAGCGGCTGATAAATCATGCCATTGTAGTCCACCTGGACTGCTGGGCAAAGATTTACACGCTGGTGTGCCGACCAAGCGAAGTCAGGGCGATCCGGATGTGCGCTCTCTGCATCATCCTCAGAAATCTGAAGCCAGAGCTTCGCGCCGCCAGGATACAGATAGTTCCACGGATTCAGCGGCTGCTTGAACCGGAAAACCTTCTGACCCGTGCAGTCTCCATCCACAAACTCCCAATACGGCTTGAGACAGTCGCTCCAAACCAACGCGTTCATGTCGGGCTGGCAGTTGCCATTGTCCTTATAGACCGCATAGTACATCGGTCGGCCAAGTTGGGCATCCGAGGAAACCGTCCCCCAATAGACGATGGTGCTGACAAGCACATCGTTGATGATGTAGAAATCATCAAGGGCGACCAGCTTGTAAGGCTTGGGATTGTCACATGAACGAACGACCGATTCCCAAGAAGCCAGCGGCCTTGTCCAAGGCTGAGACCAAACCTGCGAGAGCGCTCCCGAAGCCGTCATAACGGCAATCATCAATACTACGAACTTTTTCATCTCATTACCTCCCCTAAGACTTGTATATCACAAGTCTTTCTTGAGTAACAGATTCTATTATATACATTCTCTTCTACAAGAGATACAATTGTTATATTTAATTAATCCTATTTTTTATCGATCTGTATAATGTTAAATAATTCTACGGTATATGATTCTCTCAATAACATTATACTCTTATATCAATTGACTATTCCGTAGTAGGACAATAAAAAAGCCCCGAGCTCTTCTCGGGGCAAAGTTTCAGATTTTCCTAGTACAGTTCAAATGCCAAGTCGTCCTTCGCCCCGTTGCACGGGTCTTGCAGCGGTTGAATGAAATTACCATTCCAATCCCACTGCAAAGCAGGACATAGGTTAACCGATTGATGCGAAGACCACGCAAACTCCGGAGCTCCCGGATTGGCGCTGTTGCTGTCATCCTCCGCAATCTCAATCCAGTAGTGACCCGAGGAAAGGCGAAGAATGTTTAGCGGACTAAGCGCTTGCTTAAACCGAAAAACAAGCTGGCCCTGACAGTCGCAGTCCACAAACTCCCAATCGGGCTTGAGGCAGTCTTTCCAGACAAGAGAGTCGATAGCCGGCTGACAGTTGCCGTTATCCTTGTAGACGGCATAGTACATCGGGCGGCCGAGTTGAGCGAGATCGCGTACCGTTCCCCAATAGACGATCGTACTGATTCGAACGTCGTCGGTGCGGAAATCATCAAACGCGGCCAATTTGAACGGCTTTGGATTATCGCAAGAACGCACGACCGACATCCACGCGGGTAACGGACGAGTCCAAGGCTGTGACCAAACCTGAGACATTGCGGTGGAAGCAGCCATCGCAATCCCCAATAGTGCAATGATTCTCTTCATATCGTTACATCTCCATTTGCGAGCAGTGCCCGCTTCTTCCGACTATATAGTACTTCACATTTCTTTCATGTTTCACGATAACAGAAAAGAAATTTTAGAATCATTTTAGAGTCTTAAATCATAAGAACCATTACATTTTTACGTTAAATTAACCAAGCCTAAACTATTGCTTCCTAAATAGGCGGGTGAATCAAAAAGAAAGGGCCCGCCAAAAGGCAGGCCCTGACTCAGATTGACATCAATAAAGCTCGAAAGCGAGATCGTCTTTCTGCCCGTTGCACGGATCAATCAAAGGCTGAATGATCGCCCCTGTCGAGTCAAACTGCACAGCTGGGCACAGGTTGACTGGCTGGTGTGACGACCAAGCAAACTCCGGCACATTCGGATTCGCGCTCTGCGAATCGTCTTCCGAGATTTGCAGCCAATACTTGCCGAATGTCAGGAACGGCAGGTTGCCAACCGTAAGCGCTTGTTTGAACCTAAACACGCGCATGTTTTGGCAGTCGCCATCAACAAACTCCCAATCGGGCCGCAGGCAATCACGCCATACCATCGAATTCAGATCAGGCTGACAGTTGCCGTTATCCTTGTAGATCGCATAGAACATCGGTCGCCCAAGTTGAGCGAAGTTCGTGACGGTCCCCCAGTACACAATCGTGTTGAGAGTCACATAGTGATGATTCACCATAAAGTCGTCAAGCGCCATCAGACGATAGGGCTTGGGATTCGTGCAAGAACGTACCACCGACGTCCATGCTGGAAGCGGCCGCGTCCAAGGTTGCGACCATACCTGTGACATTGCGCTCGAAGCCACCACCGCAATGCCCAAAATACACAGTAATTTTTTCATCTCCAATTTCCTTCCAATAGCCACAGATTGTTGTGTACATTGGAATATACAGATTACAACACTAATCTACATATTATCAGGATTCTTGGCATGAATATTTATTGAGATATTTGAATAAGAATGATCAAATATTAAACTATAGACGTTGCGTGATTCGCAAGCAAGATAATAACATAAAGAGAATTCGTTGCCATCTTCATGCTTTATGATTACTGATTAAATCAAATAAGTACAACGAATAATCTCAAACGTACGTAAAGATTTCCAGAAGTAGGAGTTCTGCAATCACGACCGCATTCCGGCAAAAAAGTCCCGAACGACGCACGCAGAACCCAGCCCAAAACGCCTATCGTTCGGGCCAGAAGAGTGGATTATCGCGGATGACGCACCAGGGTCAACCCCTGCTCGCCATACTCGCTCTTGTTGTATTCGACCGCCTTGAGAGAGTCGCCATCCAGAACGAACACATACCGATCCTCGGTACCTGGTGGCACGGTCACAAGCGCTTCGACAAGGTCCCCATTGAGCGCCCAGTTCCCCTTAAAAGCCGGAACGTCACCCTTCCCCTCATAAACAAACTTCAGTGTAAACGTCTGATCGCTGTTGAGGGTCAACGTAATCGTGCGATCGGGGGAGCCTGCCTTCGAAGTCGTCATCGAATACGAGCCCACATACTTCGTTTGCTGAGCCTCCGACAGCGCCGATTTCACCGGCGACTGGCCTGCCGAAACATCAGGCGGCGGCTCCGATGGAGAAGGGCTGCCACTTGGCTTTGAGCATCCCACAACTGCAAGGGCCGCAAAGCAACCTAAGACGAACCGCATACTAAAGAGTATGATTCATTCCGGCCGAAACAGCCCACAGGAGAGGAAGCATAGGCCCTCTCCAATCAAGCCTGACTAAAGCCCAGCCAGAACTTGCTGAACAGCCGCAAAATCCGGCATGTCCTTGGGCTCAGGCGTTTGCTGTGCATAACGCACAACGCCACTCTTGTCGATAACCACAACAACCCTCGCCGCCGACGGCCCCAACCCAGCCAAATCGGGCAGAACGGCGTCATAAGCGTTGATCACTTCCCTCTTATAATCGCTCAGCAAGGTTGTCGTAATTCCACTTTGTGCGGCCCAAGCCTTCAGGGCAAAGGGAGTGTCTGCGCTGATACCAAAGACCTGAGTGTTCTCGTCGGCCTTAAACCCAAGCCCTTGGCTCACATCGCAAAGCTCTTGGGTGCACGGTCCAGAGAAAGCGGCCGGAAAGAACAGCAAAACCGTGTTCTTCTTGCCAAAGCCATCACTCAGTTTGACTTCTGTCATCTCCGAATTCTTAAGCACAAAATCGGGGGCGGGATCTCCTATATTTAGCGGCATTTGAATCTACTCCTATGAATTCCTCAGTCATACCCGCTCGCTCGGCTTAGCCGCTTGTGCGTGGTTCACGTAGTTTCGCATAACAGCGGAACTTAGCGTATCGACCCCACGGTACTCACCTACAACTGTGTGTGGAAGTGTTATGTGTTGTTGAAAGAGGGAATAGAACCAGATTTTGAAGTGAGGATCGACCCTGATTCTCGCGAACCTGTTTACCGCCAGATCGCCGAGCAGCTCAAATCGAAGATAATCGAAGGAGTCATCCTGCCCGGACAATCGCTTCCGACGGTACGCCAGCTCGCCGACCGCCTCAGCGTCTCGAACTTTACCGTCCTGCATGCCTACGGTCTTCTCCAACAGCAGAACCTGATCGAAAGCACGATCGGACGCGGCACCGTCGTAAGCAAGCGGGCCTTCCGCGAGCAAGGCGAGTTCCTCATCCGGCAGCTCGCCCACTCCGGCCCCTTCAACGCTTTCGAAGACCTCAGCGAGGCCGCCGGAATTCGGTCACTCGCCACGGCCTGCCCCGATCCTGCCCTGTTCCACGCTGACGAGTTCTGGGCCGAACTCTATGCGCTTGGAAAGGGTTCGCATTGGCAGATGTACTATTCGCCACCCCATGGCGAACCCGAGCTCATCTCCGCAGTACAGAACCTGCTGCGCAAAGATCGAATCATCGCGACACCATCGCACGTGGTCATCACCAGCGGCTCGACCCACGCCATGACGCTTGCCGTCGATGTCGTCTGCGATCCAGGGGACACCGTTCTCGTCGAATCTCCATCCTTCCTCGGGTCAGAATCCTTCTTCGCCCACCGTCGCGTACGCCCGATTCCCGTACCAAGAACGGCAGAAGGGTTCGATATCGACGCAATTCTTGCCCTCATCAAAAAGCACCGTCCCAAATGCTTTATCCTAAGCCCCTCGTATTCGGCGCCCACGGGCTATCAGCTCAGCTACGAACAGCGGGAAGCGATTGCCCAGATCGCAAACGACCAGCAGATCTTCGTTCTCGAAAACGAAAGCTTCTCTCGAATCCGCTACGATGGCGACGCATTGCCGCCGATCACCGCGTTCGGAAGAGGCAGCGGGCGGGTGATCCATATCGGCTCATTCTCCTACATGCTCACACCAGGACTTCGGCTGGGATACATCGCCTCGCAAATCAACATTTCAAAGAGAATCGCCGACAGGCTGCGCGCCCAACAGCTCTCGCTTTGTCGATTCACCCAGCTCGCGACAGCCTCATATCTGAAAAACGGTTCCTTGGACACCCACCTCCAGCGAGTGTTGCCCAAATACAGGCTTCGCAGGGACGCCATGCTGCAAGCGCTCGAAACATCCATGCCTGCCGGAACGCAGTGGTCATGGCCAGAAGGTGGCTTTAGCACTTGGGTTGAGCTTCCAGCTGGACGAGACTACAGCAAGCTCTATCAGCAGGCCGTCGAGCACGGCACCGCTTTCGCCGGCGGAGGTTTGTTCTTGGGTTGTCACGAAAAAGAGCGATGCATGAGGCTTACTTTTGGCATGCAATCGACCAGCGCCATCCAAGAAGCTGTTCGGATTCTCGGCAAGCTTGTCGAAAGTTCACCAACAACGTAGGGTTTCCTTTGCTTCCCGAAGCCTGAGGCGGGTATCCTACGGTGTCACCTTTGATACGCCACGGCCAAGTGCGCGGAATGCATGGAAGCGTGCCGAAGAGGGGGGTGTTTTCACGATCATGATGAAACTCTTAGGAAGATTCCGCATGAACTCCCTGAAAGCGTTCTTCGTCTTGATGGCATCCATGCTCGGGATGCTCCTGCCGACCAAGGCTTTTGCCTCCGGCGGAGAAGACGTCACGCTGAATTTTGCGAGTTCAGACCTCATTTACCTCTATGTGTCGCTGTTCTTTGGCGCACTAGCTGTCTTATGCGCTTGGTTCGTTGGAAAGCAAGTCATGGCGCAGTCGCCTGGCGACGAAAAGATGCAGAGCGTTGGCTTAGCCATCCGGGAGGGCGCACTCGCCTACCTGAAGCAGCAAGTCAAGACGATGCTCTACTTCGTCGGAGCTCTTGCGCTTGTGCTCGGCGTCTACTACAGCCAGACCTACAGCGCTGCTATGGGTATTGCCATTGCAGTCTGTTTTATGGCTGGTGTTGGTGCATCATATGGCGCTGGCTACATCGGCATGCTCATGGCCGTCAACGGCAACATGCGCACCGCTTCGGCAGCTCTAACCAGCTACAAGCGTGCTCTTGAAGTCGCATTCCGCTCAGGAGCGGTGGCGGGCTTGGTCACGGTCGGTATGGGCTTGATCGGTGCTACGCTGATCTTCCTCATCGCCAAGGGCGACGCCATGAAGCTGCTGGTCGGCTTTGGTTTTGGAGGATCGCTCGCCGCGCTCTTTATGCGTGTTGGTGGAGGCATCTTCACAAAGGCCGCCGACGTTGGCGCTGACCTCGTAGGTAAGGTCGAAGCCGGTATCCCCGAAGACGACCCCCGCAACCCCGCCGTTATCGCCGACAACGTTGGTGACAACGTCGGTGACTGCGCGGGAATGGCCGCCGACATCTTCGAATCTTACGAAGTCACACTCGTCGCTGCAATCGTTCTCGGTGCTGCAACTGCCGCAATCTTCGATCAGACGACCTGGATGAAGCTCATCCTCTTCGCTCTCATGGCCCGTGGCGTTGGCATCATTGCCTCAATCATCGGCATCTTCATGGTGAAGGGATCGGACAACGTCGACGACGACCCGCTCAAGGCTATCCGCCGTGGCTTCACAGGCTCTGCCATCATTGCTGGAGTCGCCACCCTCGTGCTCGCCTTCTTTATGATGGGCGGCATGTCGATGATTAACAAGAACATGAAGCCGATCGGCACCGACCGTCTCGTGTCGCTTTCTCACTACGAGAAAGAAGAGCACAAGGTCGTTGTCCAGGTTCGTGAAGAAGTTGCAAAGTCTAAAGGCATCCCCTCTTGGCAGATCAAACCGGAAGATATCAAGGACGATCCGCGCATCAAGGCGTTGAAGTTCGACGAGGGCCAACCCGGAGATCAGATGCTCCAGCAAGCGCTCATGCCGGACAACATGAGGCCCAAGGAAGTTGTCCTTCAAGGCTATAAGAGAATCGATCGGAGCGACAAGAATTCCGTTCTCTATAAGTACTCCACGATGAAGCCGGCAGAGCCGGGCGATTCGCCCACTGCCCCTCAGTACATCACGCTTGGCGACTTCTTCGATACGGAGAAAGAAGTCGACAGAGACGGTAAGAAGATCCTCGAAAAGGTAAACGAGATTGTCGTCTTCAAAATCAACTTCAGCCAACCCGAGCAAAAGGGCCCCGACGGTCAAACCGTTGCCGCCACGAGCAGGGTGATCTGGATTGCTCTTCCCAAGAACTTCCTTCTTGAGCAGAAGAAGATGATGGAGGAGAACAAACTCGGCTCCATCGAGATCCTACACGAGGCTCCGCTGGCGTTCTACGCGACCGATGATGGCTCGCTTGCCGCTGGCATTGAAGCGCCGGTAGGGACTGGTCCTCAGCAGGTGGAATTCCCCCATCGTGTGATCGTCCAACTGCCCTCCTACTACAAGTACTCGCCAGACGAGATGGCGGGATTTGCAAAGGAGATGCAGGAAGGGAAAATCCAAAGTCTGCCCCAACAAAACATCGAACTGGGTCACGTTGACCACCAGGTTGTCCCGTGGTATCTGTTCGCGTTTGCGATCATCATCGGCATCTTGATGGCGTTCGCTTTCGAAGCGATGACCGACTATTACGTTTCGACGCACAAGAAGCCCGTTCAGGAAGTTGCCGGTGTTGCAACTGCCGGTCCGGCTCCGATGATCATCTCCGGATTTGCACTCGCTTGTGAATCCAGCGTGTTCTCGGTGCTTGCTATCGTCGTCGCGCTCATCGTTCCGATGTTCCTCTTCCCGCCTGCGCTGTACGGCGGCCTGATCTTGAGCTTCTACGGAATCGCTCTCGTCGGCCTCGGATTGCTCACCACCACAGGATTCATCCTCGCGATGGACACCTTTGGACCCATCTCAGACAACGCTCAGGGCGTCTTTGAGATGTCGGGAGCAGGTCATACAAGTCCAGAAGGTGCAAAAGCAGTTCAGCGGCTGGACGCGGCTGGCAACACAACCAAGGCCCTCACCAAGGGCTTTGCCATCGCCACCGCGGTGGTTGCGGCGGTCGCCCTGTTCCACTCGTACATCGAGTCGGCCAAGCTCACAGGAATTGGCCTTCCACTCGACGTACCCGCGATCTTCCTTGGATTTATGATCGGTGGAGCTGCGCCGTTCCTCTTCGCTGCGTTCTCGATCAACGCAGTAGGTCGCGCTGCATTCGAACTGATCAACGAAGTTCGTCGGCAGTTCCGCAACGACCCAGGCATCATGGCGGGCACAAGCAAGCCGAACTACGGCAGCTGTGTGGCTATCGTCACAAAGGCTGCTCAGACAGAGCTGCTTGGACCGGGCGTACTCGCCATTGCACTTCCGCTCGCAACCGCGTTTGGATTTGCAATGTTGCCCGGTGGTCGAACCACCATCGGTGGAGTCGAATACAACCTCAGCGGCGCGCAGGCCCTTGGTGGCTTCCTCGCCGGTTCAATCCTCTCCGGTCAGCTTCTCGCCGTTATGCTTGCCAACTCAGGCGGAATTTGGGATAACGCAAAGAAGGTCATTGAGGATGGACTTCACGGAGGAAAGGGCACAGAAGCTCACAAGGCTGCTGTTGTCTGCGACACCGTTGGCGACCCATTCAAGGATACGGCTGGTCCGGCCCTGAACCCGCTCATCAAGGTCATGAACCTTGTGGCGCTTCTGTTGGCCCCGACGATCATCCTTCCCTACGACTGGAAGGTCCTGGCAACCATTACAACCCTGTGTCTTGCCGCGCTCGCGTTCTCGATCTGGTGGTCGAAGCGAGCAAGCATGCTGACAGGAATGGAAGCAGCCGTCGCCCAAGCTCCCGCCGCAGGTAAGCGCCCGCTCGATGCACCCGCACCGAAAAAGCGCATCACCGTCGACGACGATGAGTCGGAAGGTGAGAAGGTCGAATAGCCCTTCACAACTGTGAAACAATCAAGCCCCTCGGTCAAACCGAGGGGCTTTTTTGGCTCTAATTGACCCTGAACGAAGGCCGTACGAAATTATTCGTCCGCATACTGACAATTTCCGGCTTAGAATAAGAGGGACAGATCGACGTGGCAAGGTTTCCATTCGGGTCAAGCCACATGGTCAATATCCTATCGGAACCTTGCTATACCGGGCATAAAACCCGGAGGGGCAAGTATGGCCGACTTAAAGGATATGGAAACCGCAAAATATGCGCGCCGAGAGTTCGTCAAGCATCGTATCGATATTACGTTGTGCGACCTTCTCGTCCGACACGGTGTGGTTTATCTCCGAGGCGTTGTTCAGGCCGAGCGAACCGCGCCTTATGAGGATGTAAGGGAGGAGACCCTTCGCATCGCCCGCCTCCTGCGCCAAATCCAAGGGGTGCGTGATGTCGTCGTCGAGTGCCAATACAAACGATAAGCGATGTGCTTGATGCTTGCTATCGTGCGGTGAACGTGGGATACAGATCGCCCAGCAGGTAGAAGCTGCCTGTGATGAGGAGGATGCCGTTATCCGGCGTGACCTCAAGGGCGCGACGTAGCGCCTCTGCGCTGTTAGGAATCGACTCAACGCACCGAAAGTGCGAACGAATCTTCTCCGCTAACTCTTCTGCTGGCACCCGTCGATAGAATTCAACCTCGGTCACGACGGCACGATCCGTCATCCCCTCAAAAGCCCGATAGAATCGGTCGGGATCATGCCCTGCCAGCATAGCCGTGAGCAACACCACGGGCCTGCCTGGATATTGATTCCGAATCGCTTCGGCAATGGTGTGCGCCGACTCTCCGTTGTGTGCTCCGTCAAGGATGCACTCTTTCCCCTCGATGGCTCTTCGCTCAAACCTGCCCGGAAGGCGAGTCTGTTTCGCCCCCTCTCGAACTGCACAATCCGACACATGTGCCCCGGAAGCAACCATCGCTGCCGCAGCCAAAGCCATGTTATCCACCTGATAACTGCCCGGCAGCCCAGGAACGAGTCCCTCAATTAATCGACCAGGCATCGCCACCGAGTAATCCTGACCCGTCGGGAGAACTGTGATCTCGCGTCCCAAGCGCCAAAGCTGGCTGTCCTGCTGTCGACAAACCTCAGCAATGGTAAGTTCAGCCTCCACCGGGAGCGTTCCGACAACGGTTGGTCTCCCAGGTTTCACGATTCCTGCCTTCTGAGCGGCGATTTCAGCGTGGGTAGAGCCCAGCAGGTCTGTGTGGTCCAGCCCGATCGAAACAATCACGCTGCAAGCCGGATTCACAAGATTGGTCGAATCGAGCCGTCCCCCGATCCCAACCTCCAACGAAACCCAATCACAGTCCGCCTCCTTCCACGCGAGAAACCCCATCGCGGTCTTAAACTCAAACTCGGACACGCCCCCAAACTCGGTCTCCTCAAATGTCTCTGCAATTGGGGCCAGCCGCTCAGCAAGGGAAGCAAACGCCTCCTCCGAGATCATCTGGCTGTCAACCTGAATTCGCTCGCGTATGTCGTAAACGTAAGGGCTGAAGTAGCCTCCGGTCTTGTGCCCAGATTGGACCAGCATGGACTGTATGAAAGCTGCGGTAGACCCCTTCCCATTTGTGCCGGTGACGTGGATAAAGCGCGGCCTTTCACCCAGCACCGCCTCTTCAAGACCCGCGCGTCGGACGAACTCTTCCATGCGGTCAAGCCCGCCCCGCCACTTCTTGTGCTTCAATGAGCTCAGATAGTCAGCCGCTTGGCGGTAGGTCATCGGTCGGGGCAAAGCGGACATTAGGCACGGCGATGTTACTCCACAATGGGGGTATCGGGTACCTTAGGAGGGCTTCAGTCGGGGTGTGGCGCAGCTTGGTAGCGCGGCTGCTTTGGGAGCAGCAGGTCGCAGGTTCAAATCCTGTCGCCCCGACCAATTCTTCAAAGCGTTTTCTAGTGGATGGCAAGTTGTCGGCCGGTCGCCAACAAACGCCCATCAAACCGCACTTCCAAATGACATCAAGATGATATCAAAACGATATCACTTTGCAATTATTTTCATGTCATTTGTTTGCAGGCAAAAAAACCTCACCCGCATTGGCTTTGATCCTCTTGCCACCCATTTGGGACACCATCCAATTTTGAGAATGCGATCCTCAATTGTGAGCAGTGACGTGATCCGTGATCCGTGATCCGTGATCCGTAATCTGTGATCCTTGATTCGTAAATCCAAAATCCGAAATCCAAAATCGCAAATCCAAAATGGCCCGGGTCGTTGCCCGGGCCATGTTAGGGTTGATGAGGTTTTGTCTTGTCAGGAGTTGGACCTCTTATTTGCCGCCCTTGATCGTGAAAGTCTGACCGTCTTTCGAGAAGCTGAGCGTGTACTTGCCATCGGGCAGCTTGCCTAACAGCTCACGCTGCTGAGGAGTGAGGTCTTCGGGTGTGAGGTGTCCTCGGCTCTTCATCAATTCCTTTTGCTTGGGCGTGAGGCTCTTGAGAAGCTTTTCGAACTCAATCGGGTCCTTGCCGTTCCAGGAGACCTTGGTGTCCTTCATCTTCTCCATTGCCTTTTTCATCTCTTCCGATCCCATTTTTTCCTTCATGGTCTCGTGGAGTTTGAAGGCCTCGCCTCGGGCTTTCTCGGCCTGCTTTAGAGCCTTTTCCATTTCAAGCTTGTGCATGGGATCGAGCTTGATGTCTTGAAGTTTCATGACCTCTTCCATGCGTTTCTTCATGACGTCGGAGTCCAACTTCATCTTGGTTTCGGCAAGTTTCTTGAAGGCCTCGCCTCGGGCTTTCTCAGCCTCTTGCATGGCTTTCTCGACCTCTTTCTTCTGATCGGGCGACATCTTGAAACCCTGACCATGCGGGAAGTCGAACTTCATCTTATCCAGACCCTTCGTGTGCAGCTCCATCATTCGCTTGACATCGGCGCTGTCCATCTTCATTCGGAAAGCGTCGGAGTCGAACTTGAAGTTGCCGCGCTGCGACATGATCTGTCGTAGCTGAGCCTGAATCTCCGTGAGCTTCTTTTGCAGATTGGCGGATTGCTCCGGGCTCATCTTGGAATCTCTGTTCTTTGAGATCTCCGAGATCGTCTTTTCAAGCTGCTCAAGGGCGCTCTTGAGTTGCTTTTGCAGGTCGGAATCTTGCATCCGATCACCGAGCAGTTTGTACTCGGGGATGGGGGATGTGCTTAGGAAATCGAACTCGAAAGGCTTGGGCTCTTGGTGCGACCACGAGAAATCGGATCCTGCGATCTCGCGCAGCGCTGGCAGTCGGAACATGATCTCGCGGCCGTCGAATTTCGCATCAATCGGAGCCAGCATTTCAAACTTGCCTGAACCCAGCGCTTGCGGATCGACACGTACACTAAAACCGCTGGATTCGACGCCTTGCTTCGTTGAGAAAATGAAGTGAGCGTCGCTGCTTTGGCCCATGTCACTTTCGGGCATGAAGGGCTGGAACACGGCACCGATGCCGTTATTCGTTGGGGGCGTCGGCACGATAAAGCCCTGTACGGTATCGGGATAAAGCGTAAAGATGCTGTCGTTTTGCACCCATTTGCCGTTGGTTTGAGCGGCAATCGCTTCCATCGCCTCGTCGATCGTAGCTCCACGCAGAGTGAGAGAGACCTTTCTGTCTTGATAGTATTGATCGGCACAGACAAAGCTATATTTGCCCAAGCTCATCCAAGCCAAAACGTCACCCAGCTTCTCATCCCTGAAGCTTCTTGTGATTCGTGAATCGTTGCAATCCGATTGAAATGCCTGCACGGTGCTTATCGCCACACCGCAGACCACGGTTGCCATCGCAAGATATTGCCAGCTCTTCCTCATTGCATTCTCCTTGGGACCTACTAACCTCAATACGGGAGTACTCCATCTAAGCTAAGTTGAGTTCCCCCGCAACTTAGTTTGCGGCAATTTTGCCAAATGCCCTTATTGATTGGTCGAATGTGCCCGAAAGCCCCGGAACAATCGGCGTATCGGGCTTGTAACAATCGCGAACTATAGGGCTATTGTCTTGGCACAATTGGGGTGATCGGATTTCAGGCAAGGTCCGCGACGTGAGACCCTCCACCGCAAGCGGTAGGAGGGATGTAGCTCTGCTCCCGGATTTCACGCAGAGGTCGCAAAGGGGCAGAGTGCGCAAAGTTAGACCCTCCACCGCAAGCGGTAGGAGGGATGTAGATCTGGCTCTACGGATTTCACGCATAGGTCGCAAAGGGGCAAAGTACGCAAAGTTGGACCCTCCACCGCAGGCGGTAGGAGGGATGAAGGGTACAGGCAAGATGCCTGCACGACAACCGGGATTGCCTTCTTAGAATTTGAGGCCGATGTCCATCATTCGGCGATACGTCAACGCAGGAAAGCGCGAATAAATTCGCGCACTCCCATAAGGTGGAGACAACCTCTCCCAAGCCTCAAAGCCACCCTGCCGAGTATCATCCATCAAGCATGGAAATCCTCCCTTCGCAGGTGAACTTCAACGACGACGAGCACAAGGGCAACCGAGCCGCGATGGACGCCATCATGGCGGAGTATCGGCAGAAGACGGCCCAAGCGATGATGGGCGGAGGCGAAGCCCTGATCGCCAAGCACAAAGCTCGCGGAAAGATGCTGGCGAGAGAGAGGATTGAGGCGCTTTCCGACCCCGGTGCGCCGTTCCTGGAGTTCAGCACGCTTGCTGCCTACGGCATGTACGACGGAGATGCGCCCTGCGCGGGTGTGGTGACGGGGATTGTGCGCGTGCACGGGCGGGAGTGCGTGGTCGTGGCGAACGACGCCACCGTCAAAGGCGGCACCTACTTCCCTATCACGGTCAAAAAGCACCTGCGTGCGCAGGAGATCGCCCTAGAGAACTGCCTTCCCTGCATCTATCTGGTGGATTCGGGCGGGGCGTTTCTTCCCCTCCAATCGGAGGTCTTCCCCGATCGCGACCACTTTGGACGCATTTTTTACAACCAAGCGCAGATGTCGTCGCGGGGGATAGCCCAGATTGCCTCGGTGATGGGCTCTTGCACCGCTGGCGGGGCTTACGTGCCGGCGATGAGCGACGAGTCGATCATCGTAAAGAAGCAGGGCACGATCTTTTTGGGCGGGCCTCCTTTGGTAAAAGCCGCCACCGGCGAAGATGTGACGGCGGAAGAGCTTGGCGGCGCGGATGTGCACACGCGGATTTCCGGCGTGGTGGACCACCTTGCCGAGGACGACGGACATGCGCTGGAGATCGTGCGGAATATCGTGGAGAATCTTGGGGGCTTAAGTAAGTCCAATAGGACCAATAAGACATATACGTCCTATGCACCGGAAGACCCCGTACATAACGTAGACGACCTCTACTCCCTCATCCCCACCGACACCAAGCACCCCATGAACATGCGCGAAGTGCTGGCCCGCATCGTCGACGGCTCGCGCTTCCAAGAGTTCAAGGCGAACTACGGCACCACCCTAATCTGCGGGTTTGCCCGGTTCTATGGTCAGCTTGCGGGCGTCATCGCCAATGACGGCATCCTCTTTTCCGAGTCGTCTTTGAAGGGCACCCACTTCATCGAGCTATGCTGCCAGCGCGGCATTCCGCTGGTCTTTGTGCAGAACATCACGGGCTTCATGGTCGGCAAGAAATACGAGAACGAAGGCATTGCCAAGAACGGCGCGAAGCTGGTGACGGCGGTCTCGACTGCGAATGTGCCCAAGTTCACGGTGATCGTAGGCGGAAGCTACGGCGCGGGCAACTATGGCATGTGCGGGCGGGCATTCCAGCCTCGGCAGCTTTGGATGTGGCCCAATGCACGGATTTCGGTCATGGGCGGCGAGCAGGCGGCAAACGTTCTGCTGACTGTGAAACTCGATCAGCTTGCCGCCGCTTATCGCAAGGCGAACCCTGGAGCCCCGGCTCCCGCGCCCGAATCTCTAATGTCTTTAGAGGAACAAGAAGCCTTTAAGGCTCCGACTTTGGAGAAGTACACCGATGAGTCGTCCTGCTACTACTCCACGGCGAGGCTTTGGGATGATGGGATTATCGATCCGGTGGATACTCGACGAGTGATCGGGCTTGGGATTGAAGCGGCGCAGAATGCTCCGGTGGAAGAGCCACGGTTCGGCGTGTTTAGAATGTAGGCTGGCTCTCCAGGTCCGGGTTTGTTCTCGGCGAGCAAGCTCGCCGAGAACAAACATCCGACTCTCCTCCCCCTTGATGGGGGAGGTCCGTGAGCGAAGCGAACGGGGTGGGGGTGATTGGATGGCAGGGGTCTGTTGGACCGGGGGACCGGCCATTAGATACATAGCTCTGCGACCCTCAGCAGAGACTTCTGCTCACCGCAAATCTGCGCTAATCGTCACCCTCTCCCCTGCCCCTCTCCCATCAAGGGAGAGGGAATTCCCGGAGTTCTCTGTCCGGGCGCGTTGCGCCCGGACAGAGAACTGGATACTGATGTGCGCCAGTCTGAGGCGTGTGCGCCAAATCCTGTAACTAATCAAGCAGAGTTGTGCGCCAAACTGTGTAGTGCGTTAAAGCCTGCAGCAGGACTGTCAGGGGGAGACAACGAATGAACTTTAGTGCCAGAGAAGTCCAAGCAGCTCCGTGAATATGCCCGTCAAAACCGCGAGGGCATGACCGACGCTGAGCGTGCATTATGGAGAAATCTGCGCAGGAAGGAGATCGGATTTCGCTTTCGTAGGCAACAACCGGTCGGCTACTACATCTTGGATTTCTACTGCGCGTCAGCCAGGGTTGCCATCGAGCTTGATGGTTCTGGACATAGCGATCTGAAGGAATATGATGAAGAGCGAACTAAGTACTTGGAAGCTGAGAACATCTATGTGATGCGCTTCACCAACAACGACGTTCTTTCCGATGTCGAGTCCGTTGTCGCCAGAATTCTTGAGATATGTGAGTCTCGCCAAGGATTCCGCTATTGATTCTCCAGGGCGCTCACATTGTCCCTAACCTCAGACCTCGCGTGTCGATACCTTCATTTAGAGTGCAGGCAGGGATGCCTGCACCACAAACAGGATCAAGTCCATAAAGACATTGAGGACAGTGTCGATCCAGCGGCGATGAATCGCCCTGACTCAAAGCGCGAATAAATTCGCGCACTCCCAAATCCCTCGGAACCTTCCCGCTCGGATCGCACATACTTATAGGCACACCTATGAAAGCCCGAATCCTTCTCCTCGTCCTTTCGGCGATCGTCGCGGCGGGGGCGTTCGCCCAGGAAGTCCCGGCGAACGTCGCCAAGTCACTCAAGGACGCCAGCGCGGCTGTCGCCAAGATCGTCGCCCTGCCTGCCGGACAGCGGACGTTTGAAAACACCGTCGCCGAGCTCGACCGCATCACCGCCAAGATGGACACCGAGACCAGCCTCACCGCGTTCATGCAGTTTGTGAGCACCGACGCCAAGGAGCGCGAGAACTCCCGCGCCGCCGACGAGGCCATCCAGAACTGGTACATCGATCTTGGCAAGAACGAGGCGCTGTACAAGGTTCTCAAGTCGGTTGCCGACAAGAAGCCCAAGCTCGACCCCGTGCAGCAGCGACTGATGGATTTCACGCTGCGCGACTATCGACGCTCCGGCATGGACCTCTCCAAAGAGAAGCGCGACCGGCTGAAAGAGATTGAGATCGAGCTGACCAAGCTGAGCATCGAATTCGACACCAATATCGCCGAAGATGCCACCCGCCTTCCCCTCACCTCGGCAGAGCTGAAGGGCGTTCCGCCGGAAGCCTTGGCGGGCAAGCCGAAGAACGGCGACGTTTATCTGCTGGGCATGGACGGCCCCACCTACGGCGCGATCATGGACTATTGCGAAGTAGAGGCCACACGCCAAAAGACGCAGTGGCTCTATCGCCGCCGCGCGGTCAAGAACGTGCAGGTTCTGGAGAAGCTGCTGAAGCTTCGATGGGAGCAGGCCACGCTGCTGGGCTACAAGAACACGGTCGATTACGAAGTCGAAGTCCGCATGGCGAAGAACTCGGAGACGATCAAGAAGTTTTACGACGATCTGCTTCCGGTGGTCCGCAAGAAGGCTCTTGCCGACTTTGCCGAGTTTGAGGCCGCCAAGAAGGAGTTCACCAAGGACTCGGATGCCAAGTTCATGCCGTGGGACTACTCGTTCACCAAGAACTATCTGATGCGCACCAAGTATGCGGTGGACAGCCAGAAAGTGAGCGAATACTTCCCGATGGAGCGCGTGATGGAGGGCCTGTTCGGCATCATCCAGAGCCTCTACGGCGTGGAGATGCGGGATGTGACCAGCAAGGCCAAGGAGCTGGGTCTGCCGATCTGGCACGAGGACGTGAAGCTGTACGAGTTCTACGACAAGGCTTCCGGCAAGCTGCTGGGACGGCTCTACACCGACCTCTACCCCCGCGACAACAAGTACAACCATGCGGCGTGCTGGGGTCTGCAGGCCCGTCGGGTGCTGGCGGATGGCACGGTCGTTCCCCCGCTTGCGGCTTTGGTCTGCAACTTCACCAAGGGCACAGCCGAGAAGCCTTCCCTGCTTCCACACGACGAAGTGGAGACTTTCTTCCACGAGTTCGGACACGGTTTGCACAACCTGTTCACCACCGCCAACTATGCTCGGTTTGCGGGCACGGCGGTCGCGCGAGATTTCGTTGAAGCGCCCTCGCAGATGTTTGAGAACTGGGTGTGGCGTCCCGAGGCGTTGAAGACCTTTGCCAAGCATTACAAGACCGACGAGGTCATTCCAGATAGCCTGATCGCCAGCATGAAGGCCGCGCGAACGCTCGGCAGCGGCATCGAGACCGAAGGCCAGCTCTTCCTCGGCAACATGGACTATGCGTTCCACACCGCTCCCGGTGGGAACGTGGACACGACCAAGGTCGCAGGCGAAGTTTATGAGAAGTTCACGCTCTACAAGAACGTGCCAGGGACGTTCTTCCAGGCTGCATTCGGACACCTGACCGGATATCAGGGCGCGTACTACGGCTATATGTGGTCGCTGGTCTATGCGCAGGATATGTTCCAGCGGTTTGACGAGCTGGGCGTCCTGGACCCGAAGGCGGGGGCCTACTACCGCGACAAGGTTTTGGCGCGGGGCGGCACGATGGACGAGATGGAGATGCTGCGGGATTATCTGGGCCGTGATCCGAAGATGGATGCGTTCTTGAAGCATCTTGGGCTCGGAGGGGGATAGGTTCGGGGCGTTGGCGGTTGGGTGTTGGGGTTAGGCGGTTGACCTTGCCGCTTATCCCTTACGCCTTACCTCCTTACGATCCTTACCCTTCCGGTGAGATTTCAGAGACGCAAGACGTTGAAGTTTGCGGGACTCGCTTGATATGCCAAGACTCTTTATTGACTGGTATCGCAAGGGGCATTTTATTGGTTTCATGCAAGACATCCTTCTTGCGGTCGACCCCACGGAGGATCGTTTTGAATGGTTGGTAACGGACGTCGTTGCCCACACCCCCGATCAGACTTGGCTTGCCGAGCGGGAGTTTTCCGCTCCTACGTTTGACCTTGTGCGGGCGATGAGCGAGGTGTCGGTCCAGTATCAGTTCGCTGTGTTTTCGGCGTTTCGACTTGCGGAGGCACCCGACCCGAACTTCCTTCCCGTCTACCCAAAGATTGAAGACAGGCCGGTGCTCTGGACTCCCGATGTTGAGCCGCAGCATCCTAAGGCGCTCTTTGAAATCTTGCAATGCGACAACTGCTACGTTTGTGCGGCCTGTCGCGAAGATCGTTGGTTGGATTACATGAAGCGATGTTTCCCGGGCGCCACCATCGAAGACCCATTCCAACGGCCTTCGGGTGATGAGTCTTAGGTTCAAAATGGGCAATTGAGGGCCGAATGTCCCGAATGCGATGGACCCTTCCGATCTTATCGCCGTCTAACATGTGCAGGTCCTTGGCAAATGTGTCGGGACGGGCGGCGGCAAAAAAGAAAGGAGATTCCTATGAAGATTCGATCTATAGCAGCACCTTGGCTCTTAGCAGCCGCGCTTAGCGCACCTATGCTCACGACATCGATGGCCGATGCTCAGAGCAGCAAGAGAGATTCGGTGGCGCACCGCCAAAAGACAAAGAACGAATGGCGAAACATCGCTATCGGCTCTGGAATTGTCGCCCTGATCGGCTTGTCCGAGAAGAACGGCACACTCACAACCTTGGGTACCGTGGGTGCACTGTATGCGGCGAGCCGCTACGAGCATGACCGCAAGAGTCAGAGCAAGCTCCAGCGCGAGCGAGCCGCGCTCTATAGCCGCGAGCGATTTACCTACAAAGGCAAACGCTACGAGCGCAAGACTGTCATGAAGAATGGCAAGAAGTACTACAAGCTCGTCCGTTGCTAAGAGTGGTCGGCGATAAACCGATTTCACACCCAACCCTTCCGCGAGCGATCCGAGTCACCCGGGTCGCTCGCTTCCTTTTATCCCGGTCCATCTTCAAAAACTGGCGGATGAGTGTCCTCTGCCCTATCTGTAAGGCCCTGAAACTTCTTGAAATGTCGATATTCTGAGTTCAACGCGGTTCATTTTTTATATTTTCTAAATTTTTGACCCATTTTTTTAAGAAAACTTGAAACCTGCTGTGTCTTTTCTGCGATAGTATGTGTGATGAGCAAAGATTCGCAGCACACGTTGCCTCATCGCGATCCGATCTCGGGCAAGCCGCTCTATGTTTCAGAGCTGGCCTGTGAAGAGAGCGGCGTTACGATTCGAGGCAGATTCGCCATTCCGCCATATGCGCAACTTGACCCTGACCAAGCCCATTTTCTGGAGACTTTTCTTCGGTGCCGTGGGATGCTCAGCTCCATGGAGAAAGAGTTGGGCGTTAGCTATCCCACGGTACGGGCTCGTCTGGACGCCTTGCTGCAGGCGCTTGACCTGAAGCCGATTAAAGATGATACAAAGACCAAGGAGAAGCTGGAGGAGCGGAAGAGGAAGATCCTCGATGATTTGGAGGCCGGGAAGATCTCGGCTGATGAGGCTAAGCGGAAGATCAAAGAAGGTGTTAAGGCATGAAGGAAGAGATTCGAAGGATTATGAATCTGGTCAAAGAGGGCAAATTGAGCCCCGAGGACGCAGCGGAACTTATAGATGCATTCTCGAAGGAGTCTCAGGAGGAGACTTCCGAGGGAAACTCGCACAGCGAGGAGACCACGGGACAGTCCGGGGAGAAGAGCGGTCCTCAAACCCCTCCTCCGCCCCCGGAAGACTCGACCCAGGGGAAATCGAAGGACCCTTTCAGAGGTTTTGTGGATATTGTGGAAGGCCTCGAAAAGCAGGTTCGCGAGTCCGTCGATTGGAAGAAGGTCGCCGATCAGGTGCGGGAAGGCACGAACAAGGGTTTCGAAGGGCTGAAGTCCTCCTTCGAGCAGATTAAGACGGGCAATTTCAGCTTTAGCGCGTGGGCATCGAGCGAAACGAAGGTTGTGGAGCTTCCTCTTATCGTCAGTGAGGAGAAGACTCTGCGAATCGAAAACCCCGTAGGCAATATCAAGGTCGTCGGGGGAGCTTCGAGTGGCTACGCCAAGGCTACGGCTAAGGTTCGGGGAAGCGACGATATGGACGCTCGGATGAAGGCCGACGGCTATACGCTCATCATTGAGGAGAGCGACCACGAAGTGCTCATTCGCCAGCCTGATATGGCGGGTACGAGCGTCGATCTCGAGCTTTCTATTGAGGGCAAGTGCGCGGTGGAGATACACACCGGCTCGGGCGATGTCAGAGTCGAGAACACGGGCAAGGGCTGCCGGATCAATACTCAGTCGGGCGACACGTTCCTAAAGGGTCTGAACGGTCCGGTGGATGTCACCTGCCAGAGCGGCGATCTGCGCATCGATAACTCGTCAACGACGATGATGACTATCGAGAGCACGAGTGGCGACATCACCCTTTATGATGTGAAGGGGATGGTCCGGGCTCGCAGTGCGAGCGGCGACGTGGCGCTGAAAGAGTGCGCTGGAAAGTCGGTCTCGGTGGAGTCGGTTTCGGGCAATGTCTCGATCGACTTGGTTGAGCCGATTACGGGCTCGCTGAATGTGAGGAATGTCAACGGAAATGCAAGCATTGCAGTGCCGGATGGATCGGACTGCCGAGTCTCCCTTTCTACTCTGCGTGGGCATGTGCACTCGTCAATCGAGCTCGAAGATGAGGCGAAGACGGAGACGCACTTGACCGGCAAAATCGGTGAAGGGGCAGGAACGCTTGATGTCAGCGCGGTCAACGGCGACGTGAGCTTGGCGTTGAGACTGCATTCGGCTGTGTAGCCGCTTCTTTGCAGAAATTGGATAGGACCTGCCGGACTTGTTGTCCGGCAGGTCCTATTTTTTATCTTTGGCGGTGTTTCTGTGCCCCGTTTCTGCATTGTCGAAAAACGCTTTGCGGAGTGCGCTACCCCACCCCCTACCCCCTCCCCATTTCTCCTTCGTCGAAACAAGGAGGGGGTTCGACTGCTCGCAGTTGTAAGGGTGGTTAGGATTGTAAAGATTGTAAGGATTGTAAGGATTGTAAGGATTGTAAGGATTGTAAGGATTGTAAGGATTGTAAGGGTAAGGCAAGATAGGCTTAGCACAGCCCAACGCCCAACGCCCAACGCCCAACGCCCAAAAAAAGTATCCTTCTCGCACATGCTGCGCATTGACTTTGTGACGCTCTTCCCTGAGATGGTGCTGGACGCCGTTGGGCACAGCATTCTCAGGCGAGCTGTTGACGCGGGCAAGGTCGGCTTTGGCGCAGCCAATCCGAGGGATTTCACCGAGGACAAGCACCGCACGGTGGACGATAAGCCGTTCGGGGGAGGGCCTGGGATGCTAATGATGCCAGAGCCCGTAAGCCGGGCCATTGAGAGCCTGCAGCCTGGACCAAGCGCGGCTATCGTCATGACCGACCCCACCGGGGAGACTTTTCAGCAAAAGCATGCGGTCGAGCTAAGCCAGAAAGAGCAGGTGATCTTCCTTTGTGGACATTACGAGGGGATCGACGACCGCATCCGGCAAAAGTACGCCACGCATGTATTCTCCATTGGCGACTTTGTGCTTACAGGCGGAGAATTGCCGGCGCTTGTGATGGCGGATGCGATCACAAGATTGCTTCCGGGCGTGCTGGGTGACAGCGACAGTCTTACGATCGACAGCCACTCCGATGGACTGCTCAGCGCCCCCCAATACACAAAGCCCGCCGAGTGGAACGGAATGGCGGTTCCAGACGTTTTACGGTCTGGAGATCACGCCGCGATTGAGCGGTTCAAGCGTGAGCAGGCATTGAAGCTGACAAGAGACAGGCGGCCGGACCTATTTTGCCGGGCCCGTCTGGATAAGAAAGATGTGGATATGCTATCCTTCAACGCTCGTCGGGAAGCTGATCGTGACTGAGCGAACCTACGGAGATTATCCCCATGTCGAAGGGCGCAATTTTAAAGAGTGTTGTTGAAGAGAGTATGAAGGCCGATCTGCCTAAGATGCGGCCGGGCGATACGGTGCGCGCCCACGTCAAAGTCCGTGAGGGCGGCAAAGAGCGAATCCAGGTTTATGAAGGCCTCGTGATTGCTTGCAAGAACGGCGGCATTGGCGAATCGGTCACCCTTCGCAAAATCAGCAACGGAGTCGGAGTCGAGCGAACCTTCCAGATTCACTCCCCGCTGGTAGCCAAGTTTGAGGTTCTGCGACACGGTATCGTCCGCCGAGCCAAACTGTTCTACATCCGCGATCGCGTTGGAAAGCGCGCCCGAATTCGAGAGCGACGTTCATAAACTGCCGTGCTACCTTTTGCGCAAGCACAACCAAATAAGTTCGCCGATCTTATCGATACGCTTGCGCGTACCCCTCTGAGCAAGGTCGTTATCTTCGTCGTCATCTGTACGATCATCCGCATCGCGGTTTATCCGGTGCTGATGAAGACCCCGGCTCATCAGCGTGGCCTGGGCTATGGAGTCGCTCGGTTTGCGAATGAGATGCTCGATGCGATCATTTACGCGGGCGTCTTTGTTTTCCTGCTTGTGCGACCGTTTGGAGTCCAGACATTCCGCATTCCTTCGGAGTCCATGGTCAGTACGCTGCTTATTGACGACTTCCTAGTCATCAATAAGGCGGTGTATCGGTACTCCGATCCCAAGCCGGGGGATATCGTGGTCTTCAAGCCTCCGACTTACGCCTGCACCGCCGATCAGATTGATGAAGATGGACAGCCCAAGGTCGACTTTATTAAGCGATGTGTCGGTGTTGCCGGAGACGTCGTCGAAATTCGAAACGGCGTCTTGTTTCGCAACGGGCAGCCCGTAGACGAGCCTTTCCGAAACGGTATCAATCAGCTCGATTTCAAGCTTGTCAAATACAACGGCAGCTACACGACGTGGAAAGGACGCTACATTCCAGTCCAGTTCCGAGATCAGTATTACAACTGGTTCCTTGATGGAATCGCACAGGAGTTTGCGGTTGGTGGACTCCCTGAGGAGAGCAGCCCGGCTCCCTGGCAAAATAGCTGGATCACGACTTTTGACAAACTTTCGCCCGAGCAGCAAGAGCTTGAGGACGAATTGAGAAATTCAGAGCCCGCGGCAATCCCTAAAGGCTACTTCCTTATGATGGGCGACAATCGCCAGAGGTCGTTCGACGGTCGTGCTTGGGGACTGGTGCCGCGAGAGGACATCGTCGGGCGCGCAGAGGTGATCTGGTGGCCTGCGCGAAGAATGAAGAGCGAAAGAGGGCACGAGGGTCAGGGCACTGAATGGAACTGGCAGCGTACGCCCAGCATCCCGCTTGATCCGCCCGCTTCTGGACCCGGACTCGGTGGGCCGTCCCCGTCGAATTAGCTCCCACGAGTTACAATAAAGGCGTGGAGAAAATCCTTCTCGCTGCGCCACGAGGCTTTTGTGCCGGTGTGGCCTATGCGATCGAAGTCGTCGACTTAGCTCTCAAGGCCTATGGCCCGCCGCTTTATGTGCGCCATGCCATCGTCCACAACGAGTGGGTTGTGCAGAGCTTTGAGCAGCGTGGGGTTGTCTTCGTCGAAGACGTGAACGAAATACCCGAAGGCATGCCGGTAGTCTTCTCCGCCCACGGCGTCTCTCCTCAGGTTCGTCAGACCGCCGAAGAGCGCAACCTACGCGTCATTGACGCCACTTGCCCGCTCGTAACGAAAGTCCACAACGAAGCCAAACACTACGCTCGCAAGGGCTATTACATGATCTATATCGGTCATGCTGGGCACGTGGAGGCCGAGGGCACGATGGGCGAGGCGCCCGGGCGAATGGTCTTGGTGGAAAACCCAGAAGACGCCGAAAAGGTTGAGATTCCCAACGATTGGGAGAAGCTTGCGATCCTGACTCAGACCACCCTCAGTGTCGAGGAAGTACAAGAGACAATGGTCGTTCTGCGAAGGCGATTCCCGCGTATCGAGACCCCAAAGAAGGAGGACATCTGTTACGCGACCACCAATCGGCAATCGGCGGTCAAGCAGATGGCGGATGCCTGCGATCTTCTTCTCGTAGTCGGGTCAAAGACATCCTCCAACTCCAACCGATTGCGCGAGGTTGGGGAGGCGCTTGGGGCGGAGGCTCACCTGATCATGTCGCCGGAGGACGTGCGTCCCGAATGGCGAACGAACTACAGGATTGTTGGGCTTACCAGCGGAGCATCGACCCCTGAGCACCTTGTCGAAAGCATTATCGGGGAGCTGCTGCGCGACCGTCCGGAAGTGCCGGTGGAAGTGATTGAATCGGTTGCGGAAGACGTGCATTTTATGCCTCATCGCGACTTGATCCAGCTCGCTCAGTCGAGATAGTTCTGCTTGCAGGGTTGCTGAATCTGATGGTCTGCGTACCTAGGACAGACTATCTCATCGTAATTTCAGCTTGACGGATATGACGAACATCGGGTGCGTTCGTCAGCTTGCGGCTCCGATCATCATATTTGCAAAACTGCTCGTGCAAATACGGAACAAAACCGTATGCAGTCATGAAACGACGCACTGCCTTCACTCTCATCGAACTTCTCGTCGTCATCGCCATCATCGCGATTCTCGCTGCGATCCTCTTCCCTGTTTTTGCACAAGCCAAGAACGCGGCGAAGAAGACGGCAAGCATTAGCAATATGCGCCAGGTCGGCACGGCGTCGATCCTGTATGTGGGCGACTATGACGACACCTCGCCTACGCTGTACTACTACGACGCGACGAACCTCTCGATTCCGAGCACGCAGGGCTTTTACTACTGGCCCGTGTTGCTTCTCCCGTACACCAAGAATGAGGCGATCTTCCTTTGCCCCAACGACCGCGATGAAGATCCGGTGCTTCAGGACTCTCAGGGGCGCGGGCGATTTGACCCTCAGAACGAGCTGCACTATTACATCATGGGGGCGAATCCAAGCTACGGCTACAACTATCGCTACTTCACAACACAGATCAATACGCCTGATCCGAACGGAAGCAATCCGACTCCGTTCTACTATGTGGGCAAGAATCTGAGCGAGATCCAGTCAACCGCCGACACCGTTCTCTATGGCGAAGCCACGATGAAGGACAAGGCGCGTCCGGGCGGTGGCACGATCACCTCAACGATTGGATATTCGCGAATTGAGCCGCCGACGCGATGGACCGGTGTTTGGCCTCACGCAGCGGCATTTGGGCAGCTGTGGCCCCGATACAATCGGGATGTGGTCAACGTCGTTTGGGCGGATTCTCACGTGAAGGCGACGCCGCTGAAGTCGCTACGAGGTCCAGCCTCGAACCTGGATCAGTACTGGAACGGTGGGGGGATTCAGTGAGGTAAGGATCGTAAGGATTGTAAGGATTGTAAGGATTGTAAGGATTGTAAAGAGGGAGGTCGGTATTTCATCTGAAATACCGACCTCCCTCACCGTTCCTTACTCCTTTACAATCCTTACGATCACCAGCTACTTCCCTATCTTCTCGCCATCGACCGTGTACGCCGCGATCAGCAAGAACATTTCGTCGGTGGTTTCCTCGCCCCATCGGACCTCTTTGGGAGGGTCGTTGGGGTTTCGGGGGTTGCTGGCTGAGTTGTCGTAAACGGCTTCAACCAAGAGTCTGGTTCCTTTCGGCAACTTCTTGGGTTGCTTGAGCAGATACGACATCTGCCAGTTGAAGTCCCAGTCGTTGATGAAGATCAAAGGCTCTTTGGTTCCATCGGGATAAATAGCCGTTGCCTTCATTGATCTGCCTAGCAGGTGCATGTGAGGCATCAACCCGTGCAGCGTCACATCGCCAGGCAAGGAGAAGGACTTGTCGACAGGAATACTCTTTTCGCCGGCGGGCAGCCTCAGGCCAAAGTTCATGAGCCAACCAAGCTGCATTTTGCTGGTGATCTTCTCCTTGGCGAAGTAGAGGCCGAGCTTGGTTTGGTCCATCTCTACCTTTCCTGTTCGATGGTAGTGGACTTGGAGCACGATGGTCGTACCCGGTTTTAGCTCAAATGCGGTGCCGTCTGGGGTGAACTGCGGACGCAGCCCAGGTGCCCAACCGCCGAGCGCGCCGCTGGGCAAGAATCCGACTCCGCCGAACCCAGCGTATCCTTCTTTTCCATCAGTTGTCTTGGCTTCGTTTTTTGCGGATTGACCTGTGTTGTCAAGGAATGCGATAACGTGGTGCACAACAGTCTTATTGCCCGGGCGCACGTCCATCGCCTTCACCCATTTGGTTTCTGTGAAGTTGGTCTTGATGACGAAGTGTCGATACTCGTCAGCGCCGTCGGCTTCAACGCGATAGGGCGCTTTGCTGGAGACGATAAGGTCGGGCTCACCGAGTGTCCAATTGCTTGCGAATTCGGGAGTTTTGGGCTCCTTCTTTGCATCGCCTCGCGGCGCACCGGCTTCATGCCAGCGCTTGATGGTTTCGATCTGCTTCTCACTTAAACGGTTCTCGTCATGAAACTCACCAATCCCCTCGACCGGCTTCCAAGGTGGCATCCGCTTGGACTGAGTTGTGGCGACGAGCATAGGCGACCACTTTCGGACATTCTCGTAGCCCACCAAAGAAAACGGAGCGACCTCGTTTGGTCGGTGGCACTCCATACAGTGCTTGTTGATGATTGGAGCGATGTGCTCAGCGTAGTTCACGGACTCGGCAGTTGGCACTTCCTCGCCAGCCATGAGCAGGCAACCAACGACGTCGGTCTTGCGGTACTTGGGTGACTTCCCTGCCGCCAAGGCAGCGAGCGTGTCTTTCGCATAGTGGTTCTTGACCAGGGTAGGGTCTTTGCTGTCGTCGATAGCTCCCTGATAAACCTTTTTCCCTTTGGCATCGAAGATGATGATTGTCGGGACGGTTGTCACTCCTTCGGCCTTTGCTCTTGCACCACCGAGGTCCAGTTCAAACGGGACTTCGCATTCGCGCTCGGACAAGAAAGTTTGGCAACGGTTTGTTGTTTCCATCTCGTTCGGGAAATACGCTTTGAACTCGATCCCTTTTGGAACGTAGGTTTCATAAAGGGCGTTGATCCTCGGCGCATACCTTTGGGCGATGGGGCAATCGGTGCTCAAAAACAGGACAACCGAACCGGTCGGCTTTGGTTTTGAATTGGTTTGCGCCAGCGCGAACACGCCAAGAGCGAGAGCGAGCGTTGCGAGAAGTGCAGATACGTACTTTTTTCCAAGGTTCATCGTTGAGTCCTTTTCGATCAGACGTTCAGTCTACGCCTACTTTATCGCGAATGACGAAGAAGCGGAAGGCTAGTTCACAAGTAAACTGGTCGAATGAGCGCAAAGAGGGCTTTGGTCACGGGAGCATCCCGGGGGATAGGAAGGGCGATTGCTATTCGGCTTGCCCAAGCGGGATGGAACGTTGCCATCCATTATGTGAATCAGGGGCGTGATGCGGAGGCGACCAAGAATGAGCTTGGCGCGCAGTTTTCAGGCATGTATCAAGCCGATCTCGCCGATTCTTCGGCATCAAGCAAGCTGTTTGACGAAGCTCTTGCGGATGGTCCGATCCACGCCCTTGTGAATAACGCTGGGGTTTACCTCCCCCAAAACTTCGTGACGGCGGGCGATGCAGCCTTTAAGGCGACATGGCACAAGACGTTTGCGATTAACTTCGAGGCCCCGATGCTCTTGACGCGATCTGCGGCGAAGTACTACGTGAAGAATGGCGGGGGCAAGATTTTGAACGTGTGCAGTCGTGTTGGGTTTAAGGGTGAGGGTGGCGCAGCGGTTTATGCGGCGTCGAAAGCGGCCTTGATCAACTTGACACGCAGCCTTGCCGTTGAGCTTGCCGACAAGAACATCCAGCTCTACGGAATTGCTCCTGGCTGGGTGGATACGGCGATGGCCCGAGAAGGCATGACGGAAAAGCTGCCGGAGATTTTGGAGACCATCCCCGTTGGGCGGATGGCGAGTCCTGCAGACTGTGGCGCGGTGGCGGCGTTCTTGCTGTCGGAAGAGGCGGCCTATTTGAGCGGCGAAGTGATCGACATCAACGGCGCGAGTTATTTTCACTAGGTGTTGGGCGTTGGGCGTTCCGGTGTTCCGGTGTTCCGGCTTTCGGGCGTTCGGGCGTTCGGGCTGGAGGCCTATAGGTCTTATCGGTCTTATATGTCTTATAGGACCCGTCCGAATGTGCCGTCGCTCCCCACGCCCCGCGCCCAACCTCACGCCTCAACGCCCAAAATCCCCAATCTTCAGTCCGAAATCCAACTTCCCAAGTTCGGAATCGGTATAATTTCGCTCCACCCGCCCAGGTGGCGAAATTGGTAGACGCGCTAGTTTCAGGTACTAGTTCTCGCAAGGGAGTGAAGGTTCGAGTCCTTTCCTGGGCACCAGATTTTCTCCAAGAGCAAATCCCCTTTTTGGGAGTGCGCGAATTCATTCGCGATTTTCCGTGGCGTGCTCCGTGATCAGCTATCAGCTATCAGCTATCTGCAATCTGCAATCATCCCCGATTCAGATACAGAATCGAATTCCTGATCCCAAACGTGCGGAAGAACGTCAGGTCGTCGTGATCTCCCATCGGCTCATCCTGAATCCCCAGCCCCTCATAGCCCACGTGCAGAATGTTGTCGCCATCCCCCTGACCGCCGTCAACCCACCGATACGCCCAGATCACATCCCCATTGAACCAAGCCGCCGCCGGAGCCGAGCGCGACTGCGTCCATTCGTCGTAATACCGCTTCACCATCCAGCCACCGCGAACCGACTTGTCGGCGATCTGGTGGGCCACATAGGTGCATGCCCACGGCGACTTCTCGCTGGTCAGCCCGCGACAGTAGAAGTAGATACGCCCGTCGGGTCCGGTGTCTTTGGTGTGCTCGAAGAGGACGGTGATCCGGCCTGATCCCCGCGAGCCACCTTTCGGACCCTCGACCCACTCATACCCGCTCTGCAGCAGCCCGCCGTTCTTGCCCGTGCGGAATCGGCGAATCTGCCAGCGCTCGCTGCGATCCTTGTCCTGGTTCTGCGCCAGACCAAGCACCGCCTCGCCCGTTACTGTATCCGTGCAGAGCCCGACCGGATTCGTGCTCTCGATGCCAAGACCGGCCTCAAGAACCCATTTCCCACGCGAATCCATCACCTTATAGTCCACCGAGCCATCCGCCGGATTCCACAGGAAAAGATAAAGGCGACCGTCGTGGACGCCCACTGTCGGCACACGCGTCTTCTCGGCGTCAATCACCTCCGCTTCGCCCAGCTCAGGCTCCTTGGCCCCAACCGTCAAAGACCGTCGGACAACGCCCTGCTCGGTCTCATAGAAAAGCCACAGCTTCCCGCCGAAACTCGCGCCGACCGGGTCGCCGGTCAGCCCTTTCGGTTCGATGGTCCAGGGCTCGTCCCACTTGAACGGCTTCTGCAGCCGACGAAGCAGGAGCTTGCCCGGCTTCTCCGGGCTGATCGTCGGGTCGGTCTTCTTGTCGATGGGATGCTCGTGCTGCCCATAAAGCACAAAGGCGCGATCCTGGTGAACCATCAGCCATGGCGAGGTCATCATCTTGCCCAAGTTGTCGCGGCGGCCTGCGTTGGTCGAGTAGGAGTAGTTGATATCGGCGCGGACGTTCTTCTCCCCGAACACCCCGTTCCAGTTCCAGTCGATCAGCGTCGTCTCGCCGTTCGGCTTCAGCCGGAAGCGATACGGCCCCTTTTCTAAGAACTTCACCTTGTCGTAAGGCAGAGGGATCGTCTCGTCGAGATTTGTTTCGCGCAATACGTAGTTCGCCAGCCGACCGTCGCTGTAGTGAATCTTGTTGTAGTCGTCTTCAAAGCCGTAGCTGTAGGCGTAGCTCATCAGACTCGTGTAGGTGGGGCACAGGCCGTTATTCCAAAAGCCGTTGTGGTCCATCCCGATCTGGTGTCCAAACTCGTGGATGAAGACCGCCCACATCGCGTTCTCGCCGCATCCTCCGCCGTCACCCAGCTGGTCAGCCTGCCCGCCACCCCCCGGTCCCACCTGCATCCAGTGCACTAGCCCACGCCACTTGCTCGGCAGAAACTTGTCGCGGTTGCGCTGCCAAGAGTTCTTCTCGTCTTCCCCTTTGATCGGGTCGAGGATGATGTGATGAAAGTTGAATCCGGTCTTGCCGTCGGGGTTGGGGGTGTTCAGCTCGGCGTAGAACTTGACCACCTTGGCCAGTTCGCTGTCGAACTTCTTCTGGTCGACCTTCTCAAACCGCGACACGAGGCAGATCAGGTCGGTATGCGTGGGGCTGCAACCCATCTTCGGCAGGTCGAGCCCGCGAAAGCCTTTGACCTCCCAGCCGTCCAAAAGCCCGTCGCCGTCGGTGTCCGGGTTGTGGGGGTCTGACTTGTGCTCGGCCTCCTCAGCGTTGGTCAGGCCGTCGCGGTCAGGGTCGGGGTCGCCGTCTACGATGGACCGCCGCACCAAAACCTGGTGCCCAGTGTGATGCTCTTTGCCGTAGCGAAACTCGACGAGGTCCGGCGAGCCGTTCCCGTCCATATCCTCAAAGCCATAGACCTTGTTCGCGGGCGGCAGATCGTCGGCGATCTTCATCTCCCGAGCGTCGATCATCAGCCGATCGCGGAACGCGAGCATCCCGTTTCGGGCGGCTGCCGGACGGGAGCCCGGCTCGTTCTCTCCCAGCTTCTGCCCCAGCTTCAGCGTCTCGCGGTCCATCGCCCAAACGCTCCCTTTGGCGTCCTGCGCCGCCAGCAGCGAGCCTCCGTCGCCGATCCACACGACTCCCTTCGGAACCGAGCATGCCGTCGTCGTCTTCGTCTTTGTGGAGACGCGGAAGCCCTCGCCCGACTTCGTCGAGAAGGCGATCAGTTCACCGCCGTCGTTCAGCGAGGCCAGCGCGGGAGCCTCCAGCTTCTTTGGGAGCTTCACCCATTCCGTCGTATCCTTGAATTTGCCCTTCTCAAACTCCCCTGCCAGCCGAAGCATCTGGCCGTCGAAGATGCCGACCACGTCGGCCCCCTTCTTCGCGTCGAACTCGCCAACAGCGGCAGCCTGGCAGTCTTTGCCCCATTGCGTCAGACCCTGAAACGGCCTGCCTGCCTTCTGCCCGTCAACGGTCAGGGAAACGTCGATAATGGCGTCTCCTGGAGGGTAGACGACAATGAGATCGGCGAAGCCATCGGCGTCCACATCCCCAACAAACGGCATTCGGGGCGGAGCGGCAAAGCCCAAAGCCCACGGCTGGGCCACGGTAAGGCCCTGGATTCCCACGACGAGAGAAACAAAGACGGCAATCATGATTTCAGAGATGGGTATACCTGAGTGGGTTCATTCTCAAGTCGTTGGTATGTTGTTGGCAAGTTGCGTGGTAATGATTTGTAAGTGAGTTCAAGACAACTTGACCGCTCTCTGATAGCCCATACTCTCCTCTCGTCCACAATAGAGCCATGCCCCGTCCCCTTGTTTTTGGAAATGGCAGCCTCCTAATTTGTCATGACCATCGCTATTGCATGCGCGACCTTTACTGGCCCCATGTTGGGCTCTACAACCATATCAACGGACATGCTTGTCGGGTCGGAGTTTGGGCTGATGGCGCATTTGGATGGATAGATGAGGATGGCTGGCAGCGGACCCTTGGATATGAACCGGGCTCCTTGGTTGGGCAATCGGAGTTTGTTCATCATGGGCTAAAGCTTAAGGTTGAGATCACGGAAGCGGTTCATCCGTTTGAGCCTTGGTATCTGCGGCGGTTTGCTATTCACGATCTTAGTGGGAGTGAGCGCGATGTCCGCCTGTTCATTAACAGCGACTTTCGGTTGAACGAATCCGACGCTGGCGATACTGCGTTTTTCAACCCCTTCGCCGATGCGATGGTGCACTACAAACGTGAGACGGTATTAGCCTTGAGCGGACGAACTTCGGAAGGTGGGCTGTTTGAGTACACGACCGCGCATCGGGGGTTCTCAAACTTTCAGGGCAGTTCCGAGGATGCGCGCGACGGGAGCCTTGGCTGGAATCCGATGACTTACGGATGCACCGATTCTACTTACAGCCTCAAATTCAAAGTCCCGGCGAATGGCGATGCCGTCGCACACGCCTGGATCGTTGTAGGGAGTTCGATTGACGATGCTGCAGAGGCGAGTGCAAAGCTGGTCGGCTATGGCTTTGATGAGGTCTTTGAGGAGACCCGGAAGCACTGGCGGGATTACCTCGCACAAAGCGATCCGCACCTTCTGGGATTGCCGGACGATCTCTGCGCGTCGGTTCGTCAGGGGCTGCTTATCTTGCGAACGCAGATCGACAACGGGGGAGGCATTCTTGCAGCGAATGACTCCGATATCATGTCGGGCGGCAACCAGGTCAACTACAGCAACGTTTGGCCTCGGGATGGCGCTTTTGTCGCGTCGGTTCTTATTCAGGCTGGGTATCCCGAACTTGCCGACAAGTATTTCCAGTTCAGTGAGAAGCTCATCACCCCTCATCGACCCTACTTTTTGCAGAAGTACTGGGCGGATGGTACGGTTGGCCCTGGCTGGCACGCTTGGATGCAAGAAGGTGCGCCTGAGGTTGGGCACCAGCAAGACGAAACTGCGCTTACGGTGTTTGAGTTGTGCAATTTCCTCAACAAGCACTGCTCGCCGGAAGCGATCTCTCACAGTTGGGAGAGCTTCGTCAAGCCGGCAACCGATCATATCTTGGCCTTCCGCGATGCGAACGGCTTACCGAAGCCAAGCTGGGATTTGTGGGAAGAACGCCGGGGCATCCATATCTACACGGTTTCGACCGTGATTGTTGCCTTTCGTAAAGCCTCTGAGCTTGCTTTGCAGCTTGGAGACAACGTAAGGGCACACAGTTACTCCCAAGCCGCTGTGGAGCTGCTTGCAGCCCTGAAGAAGCACATGTGGGATGATTCGCGAGGCTGCTTCTATCGGAGGCTGATCGTTAAGGCTGACGGGTCTTACGAACCGGACCTGATTATCGATTCATCCTCGATGCAGGTTCTTCTGTTGGGTGTGCTGCCTGCGGACGATCCGATGGTTGTGTCTAACTTAGCGGTTTGTGATGGGGCGCTTTGGGTCTCGACGACGATTGGGGGGATGGCACGGTACCAAGATGACTACTATCACCGAGTCAGTCATGATGTGCCCGGAAATCCCTGGATTATCTGCACGATGTGGTTAGCACAGTCGCTCATTGCGATGGCGCAGACTGTGGATGACTTGCAACGCCCTGAAGAGTTGCTTCGGTGGGCGCTGGATCGGGCGGAAGGCTCTGGGGTGCTTGCGGAGCAGCTTCACCCGTTTTCGGGCGAGCCTATGAGCGTGAGCCCGCTGACATGGTCGCATGCGGAAGTGGTGAAGACGGCGGTGGAGTTGGCCGGGAGGATGAGGGGGCTTGATTAGGCCTCGTCCTTTGGGAATGGGTTGTGGTCGTCACGGCAACGGTCAGGTCGGAAGATCAGTCGTTCTCTCCCTGACGTGAGAGGGGGATTCGCTAGCCCGCTTGAAAGGCTTCGACCGCGCGATCTGCCATCGAATCGTCGATGTCCAAGTGGAACACCAGTCGCATTTGAAACTCGCCAAAAGGAAGCGCCCAAATGCCTCGTTCGGCCAGAGAGTTCTGCCAATCGACAGCGGGACGATCGAAGTTTGCGAGGACGATGTTGGTCTGGACCCGGTCCATGTCCACCGAGATGCCGGGAAGCACTGAGATGGCTTGGGCAACGCGGCGCGCCCGAGCGTGATCCTCGGCAAGCCGCTCGACGTTGTTCTCCAGGGCGTACAATCCGCAGGCAGCGAGCAGACCCGACTGTCGCATTCCTCCGCCTAAGCGCTTGCGCCAGTAACGTGCCTCTTCTATCAACAGCGCGGAGCCAACGAGAACGGATCCGACGGGGGTTCCCAGCCCCTTGCTGAGGCAGAAGCTCACCGAATCGAAGTATTGCGCGATCTCCTTAACCGGCACACCGAGCGCGACCGCGGCGTTAAAGACACGCGCGCCATCGAGGTGGAGCGAAACGCCTTTACGATTCGCGATCTCCCGATAGGCCGCCAAGTAGGGGATTGGGATTACGGTTCCACCGGCGCGGTTGTGGGTGTTTTCGACACAGATGAGGCTCGTGCCGGGTGTGTGCAAAGATTTTTCGAGGACTCTCTTCTCAACTTCTATCGGGTCCATCGCTCCCTTGTCCGACGGAAGCGTGAACGAAACGACTTGACCAATGACAGCCGGTCCACCGACCTCATAAAACAGGATGTGAGCTTCTTGCTCGGCAAGGATGGAGTCGCCGCGCTTGGTGTGGCATACGATGGCGATTTGGTTGCCCATAGTGCCGCTGGGAACGAACATGCCAGCTTCCTTGCCCAGCATCTCGCCGGCCTTTTGTTCGAGGGCGGTTACCGTAGGATCGTCGCCAAGGACATCGTCCCCAAGCGGCGCACTCAACATGGCGTCGAGCATCGCCTGGGTTGGGCGGGTTACGGTATCGCTGCGAAGATCGACAATCCCCTTTTGCGTCTTGGGAACGTGAGCGTCAAGAGGCACTGCCGAGCCGCCTCCGCAAGAAGTCGAGGTAGGTGTGTTCGATCTTCACCCAGTTGTCGTAAGTGAAGGAATGCCCTTCACCTGGGAAGGTGTGATACTCGTGGTCCACCCCGCAACGTTTTAGCTCGGCGACGAGGGCTTCGCTCTGGCTGATGGGCACGATGTCGTCCTCATCGCCATGGACAATCAAGATGGGCGGAGCATCGTTCGAGATGGTCTTAATCGGACTTGCGGCAATCCACCGCGCCTCATCTTCTCCATAAGAGACACCCATAAACTGCTCAAGGAACTGGATACTGATGGGGTTCTCACGAATGCCTTCAACCGTGACATCGGTGATCCCGCAAATGTCCACCACGGCGTTCACTCGGGACGAGACGCCGTCCACTGGCGCGTCCGTCAGTCCCGACATCAGGGCTAAATGTCCACCCGCGCTGTTTCCTAGGCTTGCAATACGATTTGGGTCCAGACCCCACTCCGACGCGGAGGTGCGGGCAAAGCGGACAAACGCCTGGATATCTTCGACTGCGGCGGGAAAAACGTGCAAAGGGGCCAGTCGGTACTGAGGGCAAGCGACGGCAAAGCCAGCTTTGCCCAAGGCTTGCGTCAGGTCACGCATATCGCTCTTGTCGCCGGAAATCCACCCGCCTCCATGAATGAGAATTGCCAATGGCAGCAGCTCGTCGGAGTCTGGTCGAATCAAATCGAAACGAAGAGGTGTTCCGAGCGGCTCGGCGTACACTTGGTCAGGAACCAGCATCATGCGGATGTTAGTTTAGCTGAAATGCCCTCAACCAAGCATTACATCCCGATGCCGGTGTAGTGCTTTAACCCCTTTCGCCAAAGGACAGTGGCGAAGAAGTAGCACACCACAATCCACACGCACTGCATCCCGATTGCCTGCCATGCCGCCGGGCCCTTGAGTTGGTTCACGAGTATCGAAGTTGGGGCGCCAACCGTGTAGAAGAACGGAAAGAACATAGAGAGTTGCCGAGCCCATTCGGGCAAGAGCGTGATTGGAAACAGGTAGCCCGAAAGAAAGAGTTGGGGCACGTAGTACAACTCAAAGATCGCCATCGCCTCCTGCACGAAGAGAGCGAGCATGGACATCATGATGACGAAGCTGAAGCTGACCAGGTGCCCCAGAAAGAACGAAATCCAGAACTCTGGGCCGACATTTGGCTGGAAGCCTCCGAGATAGCCACGATAGAAGAAGAGCAGCACGAGGAAGAACGGCAGCGTAAGCGTGAGGCGCAGGATTCGCCACGAGATGTTCCTAAAGAAGGAGTACTGATAGAAGCTGATGGGGCGAACCAGATAGGTTGAGAAGATCCCCTCTCGGATTTCGGTCGCGATCTCCCACATGATGTGGCAGGTGATGAAGGAGCCAAGGATGAGGATGGCGAGGTAGTAGACGATGAAATCGCCGGGCGTCATTCCGGCAATGGGGGCACCGCCAGATGCCTTTGCCCAAACAAGCGGCATGGTGAGTGCGTTCGTGAGGTCTGTGAGAATCCAGATAACTCCGCTGGCTCGGTAAGCGAGACCCTCTTGGATAAAGATCCCGAAGACGGCCTTCCATTTTCGCAGAGTCGTCGTCACCTGCGTATGCTCACCTTAAACCCCCGGAAGATCGCGATTCGCGCCGATTTGAGTTATGCGCCGTCGTCTTCGATCTCTTCTAGCCGTGACTCAAGCTCAGTGAGGTTCTCAAGAGCCCGCTCAGAAACATCATGAGCCATGACCTCGGGGTCCATCTCAGATCGGATCTTCTGAACAAGTGCGTAGCTCACCGCGCCAACGCAAATACCAAACAGAAATGTGGAAAACGAGCCTTTCACTTTGGTTGGTTGTACCAGGAATCGGCTCTTTCGTGCCGTGTGAACACAAAAAAGCCCCCGCTGCTTATCGCAGCGGGGGCTAATTGGGTCGTCTTAGCGAGTTGCCGTTAGCGCTGCCGAGACTTCATCGCCACCGTAGTTCGCGGTTACGAGGGTCGTCAGCGTTCTGGAAACGCGCTTCGTCGTGATCGTTACGGTACGGCTGGTTTGGCCTGGCAGGACCTGAACTGTCGCCGGAATGTTGGCAACGTTCGGGTTTGTCTGGCTCAGGTTAACCGTTGCGCCAGCGGGCGGCGCAGCTGCATCGAGAGTGATCGTCATCTGCGTGGTCTGGAAGCCACCGCGGACACGAGACGGATCGAAGGAGATACCTGTGAGGGATGCCTTCAGAATCGTCAACGTTGCCTGTCGGTTGCTTGCATTCACGGTCGCCGTGATTGTCGCCACTGTTGTGGCAGCAACGGCATTCGTCGTGATTTGGAACGACGCTGTGGTTGTGCCTTGAGGCACGGTCACAGATGCCGGGACAACGGCTGCTCCAGAGTTACTGGAGAGTGTTGCCGTCAAGCCACCCGTCGGCGCCGGACCGCTAACGGTCAGCGTACCGGTTGCACTCTGTCCACCGGCAACCGTACTCGGTGCAATGGTCAGGTTTGTCGCCGTTGGCGCTGTGATGTTTACGTTCGCTGTTGCAGTGTGGGTTAACACCGCACCGACGAAGTAATCACCCGTGATCGTCACGAGCGTATTCACAGCGACGGGGACGCTGGAAACGGTGAACGTTCCCGTTGTCGCCCCTACCGGGATGGTGATTGATGCTGGCACTGTGGCTGCAGCATTATTCGAGCTTAGAGCCACGACAATGCCGCCAGGAGGCGCCGCTTCGATAAGCGTTACCGTTCCTGTAGCGCTGTTTCCACCAGGCATACTTGCCGGTGCGATGGACATTGTGAATGTCATCGGCCGGACCTGAAGGACTGCGTTAAGCACAACGGAGCCGCGCGTTGCTGTGATCGTCACGTTCGTGATTGCCGACACACGTGCTGTTGTCACGGTGAAGTTAACGAATGCCGCACCAGCCGGGATCGTTACCGTTGCCGGTACCGCTGCCACTGCCGGATTGTTCGACGAGAGTGCGATTGGGACGCCTGCGCCCGTTGCCGGACGGTCGAGTCCAACCGTACCCGTAGAGTTATTGCCACCGACAAGGCTGTCTGGGGCCAATCCAAGCGATGTGAGCGATGCATAAAGCACGTCCACAACCGCCGATCGGTTGTCTGCGCCAAGTGTCGCTGTCACGGTTACCGACGTATTGATCGCAACGATTTGCGTCGGAGCGGAGAAGCTTGCACTTTGCGTTTGTCCCGTGATCGTCACTGTTGCAGGAACCTGCACAGCGGGATCGCTGCTGGATAGGGCAACGACAACACCGCCGTTAGGCGCGTTACCGTCGAGCTGAACGATACCGGTCGTGGTGAGACCACCAGTCAGGACGTTCGGAGCGAAGGACAGAGCGAAGAGTCGAGCCGGGATAACCGTCAAGGTTTTCGTTCGTAGCACTCCACCGAATCCGGCAGTGATGTCGACCGACTGCGGTGCGCTAACGCCAACGGTGTTCACGTCGAAGATAGCGGTGAGTTCGCCAGCAGGAACGGTCACGGATGCCGGAACTTGAGCAAGGCTCGGGATCGAGCTTGTCAGACCGATGGTGACGCCGCTGGGGCCTGCCGGGAAATTCAGCGTAACACGAGCGCCAACCGGGTTTCCACCAACAACTGTGTCGTTGCTGAGTGTGAGAGCCTGGAAGAGCGGTCGTACCAAGAGACTGGCGAATTTCGAGTCACCTTCAATCGTACAGGTGATCTTAACCGTCGTGTCTTGGCTGACATTGACGCTGGTCTGGACGGTGAAGTCGACCGAAGAAGCGCCGACAGGGATCAGGGCCGAAGCCGGAGTCGTCACGATCGAGTTGTTGTCGTTCGTGATCGTCACCAGAACAGCAGCATCGGATGCTGGTGCGCTGATCGTTACCGTACCTGTCGCGGTGTTGCCACCGGCGATTGGGTTCGGCGTCACGGTCACGCCAGTGATCGTGTACGGGATTCGAGTCTTGATCTTGGCGACAAAGCCATCGGGCAGAGCCTCACCGATCGCGTCGAGCGGGAACGCCTCTTTGAAGGCGCCGGGAGTTGTCGGGAACGCCGGGTTGACGTTCGTAGCCGATGTCGTCCAACCTGCGATGTAGTCGTTTCTCGCACCATCGACTGCGATGGCATTACAGGACTCGCGCCCTGCACCACCCCAGTACGAACAGTACAAGAGTCCAGAACCCGTCGGGTTGAAGACTTCGAGGAATGCATCGCCGTTCGGAGAGATCAGCGGGTTCGTCGGACCGTTATAGACGGTCTGATCTGCAGCGCCCGTCAATGGGATTTGAACAGTGTTGGTGTTTGCCTGCCAGACTGCACCACCGATGTGCGCGAAGTTCAGGTCGTCGACCTTGATCGACCACGGCACCGCTGTTGTGTTCGAACCTATGAAGGTCGAGTACACCAGCCCTGTGCCAAGCCGGTTCAGCTTGGTGACGAAGGCGTCTGTTCCAAGGTTGTATGTCGTGTCGTAAGCGCCAACTGTTCGCGGATAGTTGAACGAATTCGTCGGACCCGTAATAAATACGTTTCCGGTTGCATCGATATCCATGTCGGTCGCTTGGTCAGAGAAGTTACCGCCGATAAACGTTCCGAACGAAAGGCTCTGACCATCGGTCGCAACCTTGAGCACAAGCGCGTCGAGGCCGTTAGCGATTGTGTCGAACGAGCCGGGAGTCGTCGGAGCATCCGTGAACGACGTTTGAACACAAACGTAGGCGAAGAAGTCGATATCGACCTTAACAGAGACGCCGATGTCATCGTCGCCATGAGTCAGGTCATCGTCCCACGGCGTGCCGGGGCCAGCAGAGGGGGTGATGGTGTCTGTTCCACCGAGGAACGTGCTGTAAACCAGCGCTGTTCCGGTGCTGTTCAGCTTAGTAAGGAACGCATCTCCGTCGCCTCGCATCGTTGTCTGAATCGCTCCACCTGTGGTGGGGAACGGAACAGCCGCGAATGGGAAGCCGTTATCCGGTGTGTTGACGCTTGTGGACTGCGTCATACCGGTGACGTATACGGCACCGGTTGAATCCACTGCAACCGAACGTGCCCAGTCTCGGCGGTTACCACCAAGATAGGTCATCCATGTGCGGGCCGTACCGGACGGGTTCAGCTTTGCGACGAACGCGTCAGCATTGTCGGCGAACAGTCGAGGAATAAGTGGATCCTCAGGTGTGAAGTTCGGCCCAGCCGGTGCGTTCTGACGAGCCGTCTGGAATGCACCCGCGCTTGTGTCGAGGTTAGCCGAGGTTGTTTGACCGCAAACATAAACGTTGTTGGTTGCGTCGATTGCGATGCCCCAACACTCGTCGTCTCCAGAACCACCGATGTAGGTCGAGAAAACCAGATCGGAGCCATCGGGGAGCAGCTTTGAAACGACGCCATCGGAGAGAACCATCGTCTCGTCGTAAGCGCCGATCGAAGTCGGATAAGTTGCCGAGGTCGCGTAACCGCAAACGTATGCTTGTCCGAGGGCATCAATCGCGATGTCGTTCATGACATCGACGGAGCCCGTACCACCCATGAGCGTGCTATACACGACCGGGTCGATAACAAGCGGCTTGTTGCGATCGTAAGCGCCGAGCACGAAGCTGACCGTTCCCGCCTTGCTCACGGAGAAAGAAGCAGGGACCGAGACTTGTGCTTGGCCATACATCTGGTACGCATACAGTCCGTCCATGCGGAGCGTGCCTGCGTTCGTTCCGATCTCGAGAGTCGTCCCACTCACAGCTTTTACGCTGTTGGCTCCATCGAATTGGAGCTTGATCTGTGAGGGGTCAACGCCGGGGAGGACGATCAGGTCATAGCGCGGCGAACCGTTGTCGAAGTACATCCTGAGGTTGATACCGTCGTAGATTCCGGAAACTTTCGCTTCGGAATATGCTTCGGTAGCGATACCACCGCCCGAGTTGGGAAGGATGTAACCGACTTTGCCGGGGGCAGCGTCCTGACCCTGTGCCGTTCCAGGCTGTCCGCCGGCAAAGCCCATACGTACCACTTGACCAGTTTTCGCGTAGTGCGGTGCACTTCGCTTGGCTATCTGTGGGCCGTTGTTGGGCTCGTTAAGCTCTCTCAGCCTAAAAATATCGTAGACAACTCCGGTCTCTGTAATCCAGGTGTCCATGCCTGGCGACTTGCCCATAAAGCGCGCTTCCGAATCCCACTGTCCGCGGTTTTCGATGAATCGCTCCTGATAGGTCAGTCCGGCACTCTTGCCTGACGACATGCTGGCTAACTTGCTCGGAGTGCCGTAAGTAGTCTTACTTGGCATGGTCGGCCTTTTTGCCGATCCTCCTGCAAGCGCCAACCCAGCCGCCAGACCCAACCCTGCAACTAGCAGAGATCCGGTCCAAAATGTTTTGCTCTTCGTTAGGTTCACTGGCGCATACACCTCATAGACGAATCCACGCGGGGAGCAAGGACATAGCCCCTCCTCCCGACGGTCGTCGCAACCTTTACCGTGTTACTTATTGCTTTGTTCGTCGCCATGCGACAGGCTCATCATAGCGCATCGCAAGCCGAAATTGAACAATCTCTTGTAGAAATCTCACTCTACACAATGCGTTTTCAAGAACTCTACAGGTCGATTTGAAGCAATTTCACGAGAATTTTCTCGTTACACAGTACGGATTCAACGAACTTGTGTAGGGTTGAGACGGTTGACAGTGCCCGATTCGGTTTAAAACATTCGGCATTTTTCCAAACAGACGCCAGAAACGATGAATCCGCGCACGTCCGGTTAATCTTAGCGTTACACTTAGAGGAAGAAAAACCTTACAAAGGAGTCCCTCATGGTCAAACAACCTTCCGAACGCATTAATGAACTCACTGCAAAGATCGAGTCGATGAAGAAAGAGCTCGCTCAGCTGAAGCGTGAAGAGCTCGGCGACATTGTCCCGGATTACGAACTGGATGCTCTTGACGGAAGCAAAGTCCGGCTCTCTGAACTTTTTGGCGATAAGAGAGACCTCATCATGGTCCACAACATGGGCAAGCGATGCACCTACTGCACGATGTGGGCAGATGGGTTTATCGGCCTTGCGCCGCATATTCTTGACCGGACGGCTTTCGTCCTGGTTTCTGCGGACGACCCAGAGACAGCAAGAGAGTTTTCGGCGTCGCGGGGCTGGAACTATCCGGTAGTGTCTGGCAAGGACTCGTCCTTTACGAGGGAGCTCGGCTTCTACAATGAGACCGACGGCTATTGGCCGGGCGCGTCAACGTTCTACAAGAACGACGACGGCACGATTACCCGTGTGTCCATGACTTATTTCGGCCCTGGGGACGACTTTAACCCTGGTTGGCACTTCTTTGACCTGCTCAAAGATGGCGACAACGACTGGCAGCCAAAGTACGTTTATCCCGAGCGAGCAGTGGCGCGGTAGCTTCTGCCGATAATCCAAAAAGGAACTTGACGGCCTTTATCCGTCTTAAGGAGTGTTATGAGAAATGTTCTGATTGCGAGCGCCCTTGCGGCGATTTTTGTAGCGGGATGCGGCGTTTCCGGCGAGGAAACTATCGTGCAAGGAAACACAACCGACGACAAGCCTACAACTGAGACGATGGCGAGCGCGAAGCCAGAAGTGAAGGGTTGGATCACCAGCTTCGACGAGGCCAAGAAGCTCTCTAAGGAGACAGGCAAGCCGATTCTTGCCGACTTTACGGGCAGCGATTGGTGCGGTTGGTGTATCCAGCTCAAGGATGAGGTCTTCGAGAAGGAAGAGTTCAAGAAGTGGGCTGCAGAAAATGTGATTCTTCTCGAAGTTGACTTCCCCACTCCGGATGGTGATGTCGATAAGGCAATGTCTGCCGAACTTAAGAAGCAGAATGCCGACCTTGCCGACAAGTACAAGATTGAGGGGTATCCGACGATCCTATTCATCGATGCAGAAGGCAACAAGATAGGCGAGTATGGATACGATCAAGGCGGTCCAGCAAAGTGGACGGCTGAGGCCGAAAAGAGAATGGGCGCAAAAAGCTAAACCGCGCTGCACCTGAAGCTTACAAAGCAAAGAGCCCCGATCCCTAACTGGGATCGGGGCTCTTTTTTTAGGGCGTCTCTTACTTTTCTTCTTTGAACTCGGCGTCGATCACGTCTTCGCCGCTCTTGTTTGCACCAACGCCAGCGGTTTCTGGCTCCTGATCTTCCTCACCTTCAGCCTCTCCACCCTCTGTGCCTGCGTCTCGGTAGAGTTTTTCGGCGAGTTGATGCGTCTCCGTTTGGAGCGCCTCGAACGCGGCTTCGATGGCGGCATCGTCATCCGAGTTGATCGCCGTGCGGAGCTCGGTGATCTTGTCCTCGATCTTCTGCCGATCAGCTTCTTCGACCTTATCGCCCGAGTCTCGAAGCGTCTTCTCGGTCGTGTAGATCATGTGATCTGCCTTGTTGCGCAATTCGGCGCGGTCGCGTGCCTGCTGGTCGGCTTCGGCATTTGCCTCCGCTTCGGTCACCATTCTGTCGATCTCATCACGGTTCAGGTTGCCCGAACCGGTGATGGTAATCGACTGACGTGTGCCGGTGCCTTTATCCTGAGCGCTGACGTTCAAGATTCCGTTCGCGTCGATGTCGAAAGTGACTTCAACCTGCGGAATACCAGCGGGAGCGGCGGGGATACCGGTGAGGTGGAACTTACCCAGCGACTTATTGTCGCGAGCAAGTGGACGCTCTCCCTGCAGGACGTGGATTTCAACCTCGGGCTGGTTGTCTACAGCGGTTGTATACGTCCGGCTCTTTCGCGTTGGAATTGTCGTATTGCGGTCGATCAGCTTGTCGAAGATGTTGCCCTTGGTTTCGACTCCCAGAGAGAGCGGGGTCACGTCCAAGAGAACGATGCCTTTGACTTCCCCACCGAGGACGCCTGCCTGGATTGCCGCGCCAACGGCAACCACTTCATCGGGGTTTACCGAGCGATTGGGCTCCTTCTTCGTGAGCTTCTTGACGAGGTCTTGCACCATAGGCATTCGGCTCGAACCACCTACGAGGATCACTTCTTGGATATTGCCAACTTTGATCTTCGCGTCGGCGATAGCCTGCTCAAACGGCTTTTGAATGCGTGTGAGAAGGTCGGCGCACATCTCTTCGAACTTTGCGCGACTGAGATTGACATCGAGGTGGCGGGGTTCATTGTCGATGGCGGTGATGTAGGGCAAGTTGATGTTTGCTGTCACCTGGGAGCTAAGTTCAATCTTGGCCTTTTCGGCGGCTTCGCGCAGTCGTTGCAGGGCGTTTCGATCCTTGGTGAGATCGACGCCTTGGTCCTTTTTGAATTCGGAAGCGAGCCAATCGACGATCTTCTGGTCGAAGTCGTCACCCCCGAGGTGGCTGTCGCCGGCTGTGGATTTGACCTCGAAGACGCCCTCGCCGACATCGAGGATCGACACGTCGAAGGTTCCGCCGCCAAGGTCGAAGACGAGAATCGTCTCGTTCTCTTTCTTGTCGAGGCCGTAGGCCAGCGATGCAGCCGTGGGCTCGTTGATAATGCGAAGCACGTTCAGGCCTGCGATCTCGCCCGCGTTCTTGGTCGCAGTTCGCTGAGCATCGTTGAAGTACGCCGGGACGGTGATAACGGCCTGGTCGACAGTCTCACCCAGATATGCCTCAGCGTCGGCCTTCAGCTTTTGCAGGATCATCGCGCTGATCTCTTCGGGCGTGAAGTCCTTATCCATTGCCGGAATGTGGGCGACGGAGTTGCCCTTCTTGTCGGCTTTCATCTGATATGGAACTCGTCCCGCTTCTTCTTTGACCTCGCTGAGCTTGTGGCCCATGAAGCGTTTGATGCTAAAAACGGTGTTCTCAGGGTTGGTGACAGCTTGCCGCTTAGCCGTTACGCCGACCATCCGCTCCCCGCTCGTCTTATTAAATGCGACGACGCTGGGTACGGTGCGCGCGCCTTCGGCGCTGCTGATTACGATCGGCTCTCCGCCTTCCATCACGGCCACGACCGAGTTTGTTGTTCCTAAGTCAATTCCTACTGTTTTGCCCATTTTCCTACCTTTGTTATTTGACCACGCGCAAGAAACTTGAGTCTTCTACGCTCATGTACTGTGTCTAACAGTTATTGTAGCCTAGAGGTTCCAGAAAAATCAGACAAACGGGGCTGTTGGACCAGAGGACGAGTGGAACGGCGATTCGGTAATTCAGGTGTCGATCAATGAGCTCAATAGGGCTTAGAGGACCTATACAGCGGAGATTGGTACAAAACGACACTCCCCACCAAACGCCCATTGCCTGATGTCGAGCATCCGTAAACAAACTCACATCAATATCCACACCCGTCAATTCCCCAGCTTTCCGACCTTCGACTTGGCGTTTGAGCTGGAGTTATGTAAAATAGGTTCGGGCGTGCCCATTTTGAAGGTGTTTTTCTGTTATGGCAGGCGTTTTCCTTGAACCTGAGATAGTCGAATCGTCGGTTGGAACCGGGCGGTGGATGGTTGTTATCTACAACAACGAATCCAACAGCATGGACGAGGTGATTGCGATCCTGATGAAGGCGACTGGTTGCAGCACCGACGAGGCCTATATTGAGATGTGGGAAGCCCACACTTATGGCAAAGCGCCCGTCCATTTTGCCATGCGGACGGAGTGTGAGATCGTTGCTTCCATGATCGCCACGATCGGGGTTAAAACCCAGGTCCGGCGGGAATGGGAAGAGTAGTTTGGATTTTGGATTTTCGATTGCCGATTTACGATTGCTGATCGCAAATCGAGGTTTGGTGTTTCTTGCCTTTTGTTAGGAATTCCTGCATGAAGATGAACCAAGCGCCTGAACCGTTTTGGAGGCCGCTTGAGTCAAGCCCTGTTCTCCCTGTTCGGCGACCTGAACCCGACTTGCAATGGATACATAACTTCCAACCGATTTCTCCCCCAGATTCGACTATCCCAAGCCCGAAATCCTCTTCCCCCGGCGTTATCGAACGCCCAGAGGTCGAAGAATCCGGACCAAGCACCGGTGGAGCGTGGATCGTCGTTGTCTACGACAACTCGGTCAACACCTACGAAGAGGTGATCCACATCCTGATGCTGGCGACGCATTGCACCTTCGATGAGGCAGCCATTGAGACGTGGGAGATTGATCACCTTGGAAAGTCGGTGGTCCACCACGGGAAAGAGGACGAATGCAACAACGTGGCGAGCGTGATCGCACGGATTGGGATCAAGGTTGAGGTCAAGGAAGAGTAAGACAATTTTCGATTTACGATTGACGAATTACGATTGACGAATTACGATTTACGATTGACGGATTGCGATTAGCGGAAGCCGAAGCCATAATCGCGCATGACCAAAGAGGAACTCCAAGCCCGGACGAAGACATTCGCCGTTCAAGTTTGCCTCCACATCGCTAACATCCAGCGGTCTATGCTCTCTGATGTCATGACTCGTCAGCTTATCCGTTGTGCCTGCTCTGATGGTGCGAACTACCGCGCGGCTTGTCGGCCCGTTCTACAGAAGATATGATCGCCAAGCTCAAATTGTTGAGGAGGAACTCGACGAGTCGATTTATTGGATGGAAATCGTTCAAGAGACTGGAATTGACCGTTCTGCAAGGCTCGAAGAACTTAAAGCAGAGGCCCATGAGCTCCTGGCTATCTTCGTGGCTTCTATCAAGACTTTGCGAGCCAAGAGCACGAAAGGCCGTGAGTCTGGATAGAATGGACTCACTGAATAAACGTGTTCATTTGCCATCCTGCTTTGTCTCTTGACCAATCATCAGTCGTGAATCGTAATTCGTAACTCGTCAATCGTAAATCGAAAATTTTAATTCCCCATGGACGACTTCTCCCTCGACCGTCAAGAGCTCAACGGCACACTCATGTCCCTTGAGTTTGGGTCGGGTGGACGCATCCAGCAGATTTGGGCGTCCGATCCTCACCAGCCCGACGAACACGAGGAGTTTCAGTTCGTGCTTGGGCCCTTGGCGATGGGCGAGGAGTTTAGCGAAGACTATCTGCCCGGGACGATCCTCATCGGCGCGAGAACAGACCCTGACGACCCTTGGATACTCAGTCGAGCGGGAGATGCCGAGCCGACCGACTACAGTGAGGAGGACCCTTCGCAGGTCTCTTACGAATACGAGTTTCCACTCCTGCCCGAGATTCGGGCCACGGGCCGCTACTACGAAGTGGCAACACCAATCCCCCAAATCATTTGGGAGCTTCGCATCGCCAATAGGGGCAAGATCAGCATCGAAATCGGTGAGTTGGCGTTCCCGTTTGCGCTGCATAACCTCAACGAAGGGCACGACGCTTTGAAGGGCGGCGAATCTATCCTGCATGATCGTGTTCATGTCCACGGTTTTGTGGGCGGCAATGCCAGCTATCTTCATGCCTTGCGCATGAACGGCGAGTCGCCCGGGCTGCTCGTCTTCCCCGCCGAGGACACACGCTGGGAGTTGATCACCCACGCCCCCGCATCCCTACACTCTCCCTACAAATGGGAAGGCATTCCCGTGGTGTACATCTACAGTCGAGCAACGGTGGAGCGTGAGGGTTGGGGCGGATGGTTCAATGAGCACACGGCGTTGATCCTAGAACCCGGGGATAGCCGCACGTTCCAGACTCGGTTTGTGGTCACCGGCAGTCAGGGTGCGGAGGGGCTGCATTCGGCCTTGGCGGCGTGTGGCAAGCCTGCCATTCGGGTTCTGCCCGGGGCTATCGCGCCTCGGGATGTCGGTATTGCTATCGAGATCAGCGGTACCACGCCCACCCAGTTCTTCCTGAACAAAGACGCCACTACCGAAACCGATGCCGACGAAAACGGTGGCTTCTGCTTTGTCAAACCGCACGAGGCGGGTTCTGTTCGGGTCTCTTTTGAAGATGCACAAGGACAATTGAGTCATGCCCACTTGCTGTTCGTCGAACCGATCGAGCTCCTCTTGAAGAAGAGAGCGCAGTGGATCGTCGAGAACCAGGTTCACGACGACCCAAAAAGCGTGTTGCACCACGCCATCCTGGCGACAAATATCCGCACCGCCGAGCGGATTATCGAAGTTGATACGTACGGCGACCCGTTCACCATTCTCAGCGGACTCGCCGACGCTGCTTTCCTTGCCGAAAAGAACGTCTCGTATCCGCTCCAAAACGAGATTGATGTCCTCGACGACACGATCCAAGACTTTATCAAGGACGACATTCAGAATCCCAGCGATGGGTCGGTGGGCAGCGCGTTTGCGGACTTCATGTCGGTGGCTGTGAACTACGGTGTGGCTCCCCTGTACCCGCTCGTTTTTTCCACCTACCTCTCGATGTACCGAATCGCCAAGACGACGAGTATGGCGCGGCACGAGCCCAAGGCGTACCTGATCGACGCGGCAATGACGGCAAAGGCGATGTTCCGCTGGTCGGACCCGGAGACGGGCGGGATCATGGGCTATTCGTTCCTCGAAGAGCTGCTGGAAGCGCTGCTCCTTGAGGGCTTTATCGCTGAGCACGCCGAAATCGTTCAGCAAGCCGACGAACGCGCCGAAGACGTGTATCAACGTGGGCTCTCGGGAATCATGCGCGGGGGGTGGGACAGCGCGGGCTTTGAGGAGATTTATTATGTCGCGCAGCGAAAACGCGATAAGAAGCTTCAAGAGCGGGCTCTTCGATGTGCATTCGCGGCTCGATCCTTGGCCCCGAGTTGGTGGTGGTATGCGGGCGACCCTCGGATTTGGGAGATTGCGGCTGGCAATGGCGGCTCTTCGGAGTCGGCGTCTTTGATGCTTGGCTATACGAGTCCGGCAAACTCCATGCTTTTCTTCCGCTCGTTGGGGAATGACTACGGGAATTTGCCTGAGGCTTATTTGAGGCTCGCGTTTGGCGGGATGCTTGCACCCTGGGCGTTGGTCCGGCCTGATGGCGGGGGAAGCATGGGCTTCTGCCCCGACCCAGCCACCAAAATGCGTGGGCCGAGCCCGATCACGGGCGACCTCGGCATTGCCTTGCTGCACTATTTGAAGGGGGCGGCAGCGTATGTGCTGCCCAGCCGCAACTATGGCGTTTTCACTTTTGGGTGCCATTTTGAGCCGGATGCGGGTGGTTATAAGGTTCATCCTTGGGATGGCCTCGGGCGACGGATCGTGATGCGGCAGATTGGCTGTGACTTTGAAATCTCGTTCGGGCAGATCAAGGAGTTGCAGCTCGATTCTCGCAAACGATGGGCGAAGCTCAAGATCGAGAACCCCGCTGATCGCAGCGTTCCAGTAAACTTAAAGGCAAGTGGGCTGTGGGGACGTCAGTTCTTGGTCACGATCGATGGAGGTCCGGGTAAGGTAGAGAACTCGGAGAATGGCGAACTGAGCATCGATTGGACTCTTCCGAAGGACGGCATCGAACAGCTCGAAATTAAGGTGATTGGTTAATGGAAATTCCTGCAATTTGGCTTTGGGTGTCGGGCGCGTTCTTTCTTTTGGGGGCGCTGAGCTATTTGGCGATGATCGTGCTGCTTGGGCGGCTCATCGGCATTGTTCGTGAGCTCAAGCCTAGGGTCGAGCGCATTTCTGAGCGTGTTGAAGCCATTAGCGCAAAGGTGGATTCGATTGCAGATACCGCCAAGGGATCTGTCGAGCGAGTTGGCAGCACGACTAAGGGTATCACCTCCAGCATCGACGGGCTTGTGTCGGGAACGACCGGCAAGATGCAACAGATCACTTCTGTCCTGGGCATTCTCATGACCGGGTACCAACTTTTTCAGCAGGTTCAGTCGATGAAGGCAAAGACCGCTAAGTCGGAAAAGAGTAAGCCGGCGCATGACGCCGAAGTGGATGATTAGAACTAGGGTTATCCGCGATTGCCGATTCCCTTTCACAACCTCCCCGCTTCCCGCTATAATTCAGAATCATGCAGCTTCGCTTCGATTGGGTTACCGACGGAGCCAGTGAAGAGTTCGCCGCTTTTGCCGAGCTCTATGAAGCGTCATTCCCCGACGATGAGCGTGAGCCGACTCATAAATTCGCGGAATGGATCAAGCCCGATGTTGGCGAAGGGCAACGTGACCCGAACTACCTGCTTGCCGCTTTTGATGGCGATGAGTTTCTGGGCTTTCTTTTCTATTCGTTTTACCGGCAGCCCTGCTTTGCGTTCTTTGTGTATATCGCGGTCAATCTCAATGCTCGGGGAAAAGGGGTAGCGTCGGCGTTGTTTCAGGAGGGCGAGCGGCACTGTCAGCAGCTTGCCAAACAGCTTGGTTCGGAGTTTTTGGCGGTAGTTGGGGAGGTTGAGCGGATCGAGGATGCGCTTGATGAAAGCGACCGAGAGCGTCGCGTCCTTCGACTCAAGCTCTTCGATAAGTTGGGGCTAAGCATTCTTAGCTCGGGATATACGCAGCCTGCACTTACCGACGACAGCGAACCTGTTCCCCTCAACCTTATGTGGAAGCCAGCTTCCCTAAAGGCGAACAGGCGCGAGATTGCCTTGGCATTTTATAGGCTTGTCTTTGAGCTTGACGAAGATCACGAATACGTGCAGCAGACCTTGAAGGAGCTACGAGCGTGAAACTGGTTCGTCTTGTGCTGCTGCTTATGGTGCTTGCCGCATTTGTGGTGGGTCTTGCGCAGAATCAACCAACATCAAACAAGAGCGAGCCTGCCCAGACCAAGGCGGAGAAAGCGACCTCTCAAAAAGAATCGGGGGAAGTTGCGGGGCACAAAGATACAAAAGAGAAAGAACCTCCCGAAGCGATGAGTTTCTCGCTCGCGGTGTGGGCCAATGCAGCGCAAATCCTTGCCACGATCGGCGTTTTGCTTGGCATCATCGCTTACTTTCGGCAGAGGAAAATTGAGAATGAGCAAGGCATCGTCACACGGTACCGGGAATGCACATCTCAGCTCCTTGGCTACTTTGAGGGGTGCCAGGATTTCAAGTACCGCGATCATGTTTTTGATATCGCGGGGATCATTCCGAAGTCGCTTTCCGACGAGGAGTACAAGCGCACGATAAAGTTCCAAATCTTGCTCACCCACCTTGAGGAGAGCCACCTGCTTTATGAGCACCCCGAAAACCACATGCAGTTGATGTCACGTCGGGTGTGGCTGCAAACCCTGTTCCTATGGCTTCGCAACGAGGAGTTTCAGGGCGTGTCGATCTTCAACAGGGGATATTTATCCGGCGCTTACTATCGATCTATCGACCTCTTTATTGCCATTCACCGCGCTTATGGCAATCGCGTTCTTCCTGAGATTGAGCCTGAGGATGCCGATCACGGAGGCTGGAGCTACACGGCCGACCCGAGGCTTGAACACTACATCGGGCAGTCCAAACATATCCACGGATTGGCGAGGCTAAGCGAGGAATATGCGTTGAAACTGGGGATCGCTCCGGTTTCAGTGCTCTTTCCGCCCTCTCGAACCACGCGAAATCTTTTGTTCTTCGACGATGGTTCGTACATCGTGCAAAAGGAGAATCCCGTTCAGTTTGCCATTTTGCAATCTCTGCTCCTTGAGAACGATTCTTACCTCGATGAGCTTCGGAACGGCGACTTGTGGAATAGGGTCGCCAAGCAGCTTGATCTCTACATCCGAACGGAGACTGGGAAGCCGATCACGACCGACCCGCTGTATCAGCTTGTGAGGTAGTACGAAATGGAGATTCGACTGAGGCCACTGACAGTATCGGACGCGGACCCGATGTCGGAGATGTCGGCGCGAGCTTTCGACTCGCAGAACGTTGCCAAGCTGGTCAAGGAGCATATCGAACTTTCACTCACCGAACCACGCCCGAGTTTTGGAAGCGATAAACCCGCCCTCGTCCGTGTGGAGTACTTCGCGATTGAGGATCCGGCAGATGGCATAGCTCTGGGCATGATCGGTCTGTATTCGATGGAATGGACCAACCGAGAGATTGCCTATTTGGGTTGGTTCTTTGTCGACCCGAATACGCACGGCAAAGGGATTGGACGGTCGGCAGTGGAAGCCATCAGCGCGATGGCGAGGGGGTTGGGCAAAACGAGCATTCGTGTCGAAGTGGACGCGGCGGACCCGGATGCTATCGGGTTCTATGAAAAGTGTGGGTTCGTTCGGGAGACGGTGGTGAAGAGCTATTTCTACGAGGACGTGGATATGCAGCTAATGAGGCTGATTCTCTAGGGGTTTCCAACCCAGGACCCATTGACTTCCCCTGGCTGAATCGGGAAAATCTCCCTTGCACCGCGGGATGGAGCAGTCTGGTAGCTCGTCGGGCTCATAACCCGGAGGTCGTAGGTTCAAATCCTACTCCCGCACCCAATTTTAAGAAGCCACGCTTTAGCGTGGCTTTTTTGTTTATTGGCTTTGCTCAGAATCGCTCTACGGGAGTTAGATAGCGCCAAGCTTCTGGAAGGCCATTCCGAGTCCAAACCCGCCCCGATTTAGGCAGCACCTCAACGAGCGTTTCGTCTGCTTGCCTTTCGAGCCTAAGGCGTCCGTACTCAAGATCATGCCGTAGTTTCCGGCGATGCAAGGCATTTCTGATCTCGGGAAAGGTCAACACCGCGATCAACAAGAATGTGAGGATCGCCAGTGATCTCTCCATCCAGTTGCGGGCGATTGAAGCCCAAGCTTCTTCGCGAATCAATATAATCGTTGCGAAAAAGATAAAGCCTTGCACCCACATGGCACCAGACCCTTGACTAAACTTACGCAGTTCAATCGATTCCTCGGTGCGCAAGCGCCGCTCGACGTGTGTTTCAGAGACGGTGTGCGACATAGCTGGGGAAGACGCTTGCACGACGAGTGCGAATGCGATGGGATTGCAGGGATTGCCGTTTATCGAAATCAGAGCATTGGTGCCCTTTGCAATTTCAACAACGCGGGACTGGTCGCCTTCCAAGTCGTTCGAGTCTCCGAACACCTCAACAAGGAGCGGTGTGGACCTATCCTTGAGGTTTATTTGCTGTACACCAATGTGGGTTGTTCTGGACATCATAAAAATGGCTATTGTGCAAACCATCAAAGTGATCCAGCCGTGAACCATTTCGAGATCACTGCCGGGCTGAAAGCGTGATATCAGAAAGAGATAGATTGCGCCTCCGATAAGGCAAGTTATGCCAATCGCCATTTTTCGCCCTTCACGCTTCGTGACTGCGATCAACCGAGCACGTTCCTCCTCCGTCATTGCACGTTCGCACTGATAAGGCAATCCCAAACACCAGCGCGTCATTTCGGGGCCACCATCTCACGAGTAAGAAACCGCCACATTGCTGGCTTACCGTTCACGGTCCAAGTTAATCTTGATGTGGGTAGCACTTCAACAGTGCCCACACCCTCCTTTTGGACGATGATTACGGTTCCGGAACTCTGGTCGGCAGCAACGTTCTTGCCCTCCGTAAATTTGATCCAACCGTAGACGAGACTGGCTAAGATAAGAAAAGAGTAGAACCAGATCTGGATAAGATCGATGATGCCATCGTAACTCAGAACGTTAACGACGATCGACAAGACGAAGATTGCAACGAATATCAGGACTACGGCGCTAATCGGCGCGAGCAGTTGTCGCTCGTAGAGTTCCAGTTCGGACTTCTCAAAAGTCGTCAATGGTCGTGATTCTTCGGTTGGCAGTTTGCCTCTCCAGAATCGACTATCGCTGAACTTCTGCGATGCGTAGGGGACGTTGCCCTCTGCGGACGCTGAGACGGCTGCTCGCTCAAGGGTCTGACAACGAACCCCATTCCAACTCAGGATGTACCCGCTTCTGGGTAGGCGCTGAATCACGGTTGGCTCGGGTTTGGGTTCGTCATCTTCCTCATCATCGTTGTCAACTTCGTCAGGGTTAACACCGACAGTATTATAGGGGTCGATTGCGTTTGGGACGCCCGAATACACTTCCACGACTCCTTCTAGCAGAGCCTGTCTCGGCAAAATCCAAGCAGCTCGCCTCTTGGCAAAGTCCATTGGGATGAGAATTGCAAAAACTGCGAAAGGAAGCCCTATCAGCCAATCTAAGCCTTGCCATTGAAAGTGAAACGCAAGGTAGGTTCCGGAGAAAACAAGGATAGGAGAAAGTAGCGCGAGTAGGTACCAGATGATTCGGACGCGCACTGAGGCGGCGGCTTCATGCTTAAGCGACTCTAGTTCTTCCACGCTTAAAGGCCGCACGCTTTCGAATAAGATGCCTTGACATCTGATAACCATCGGTTATCAAATATCATATCACGCAGCATTTACTCTTGAGCCAGAAACTGTGACTCGATTTCGTCCTGCGTCTTTGCTTGCGTATAGAGCTTGATCGGCGAGTTCGATGAGTTGCTCGGGCCTTTGCGTGGTTTCGTCAACCTTCGCCACGCCGAAACTTGCCGTGATCTGGCGGTATTCGCATGGATAGTTTTCGATGGCTCGCCGAATCTTCTCGGCAACGGCTACTGCGCCGGTCGTGTCGATTCCGGGGAGGATCACTGCGAACTCTTCGCCGCCATAGCGAGCCGCGTAGCCTTTATCACCCGTTCTTGTGTGGACGATCTCGGCAACAATCTTGAGCACCGCATCGCCAGCTTGGTGCCCAAAGGTGTCGTTGAACGACTTGAAGTGGTCGATGTCGAGAAGCACCATCGCGAGTTCGCCACCGCCTTTTGCAGCTACAAACTCATCGTCCAGCATCTCGCGAAGCGTCCGGTGGTTTAGCAACCCGGTAAGGCCGTCGATAGTAGCGAGTGATTCGAGGCGCTGGTTCGCTTCTTGTAAGTCGATGGCTTGCATTTCTAGCTTCAACAGCATGTCGTTCACGCTTGCCGCTTGCATACTCAGCTGAAGCTCAAGCTCTCTGCGCTGCGAGATGTCTCGTACGATACATGTAAAAAAGACCTCGTCATTGGCATAGCCACGGCTTAGCGATAGCTCCACTGGAACCTCTGTTCCGTCCGGGCGGAATGCGATGGTCTCTTCTAGCGTATCGCTGCCTTCTGAGACTGTACTTGGCTCGGCGAATTTGACGAGAAGGTCTTCGAAGGATATGTGGATCAGCGTTGAAACATGCTCGCCGACGACAGCATCCTGCGGCTGCTTAAAGAGCGTCTCGGCGGCCTGATTGCAGGATAGGACAAGCCCCTCACCGTCCAGCGTGAGAATGGAGTCGCCAGCAGCCTGAATCACACACCGAAGTCTCTCTTCTGCGAGTCGTATGCGCTCTTCACCAAGTTTTCGTTGGGTTATGTCGAAGCTGGCGCAGAGCGCACCAATGATCTCACCGTTCGCACCGTGTAGCGGAAAGGCGTTGCTGAAAATCCACTTCTCCTCACCAGAGGGGGTGACAAAGTGTCGCTCGGAACCGTTGCAAGCCGTGCCTTGGAAAGCGCTCTGAATCTCGCACTGCTGGGTCTGGCCCTCCTTTGGCTTGAAGCATGGGAGAGCATCGCAGAGCTTTCTAAGAAACACAGCATGCCCAGGCAAGCCGAAGTACTCTTCGGCGGCGCCGTTCCATTCGTGAATCAAGCCTTCGCAGTTCACGGTAAAGCACGCAACCGGCAGACCTTGAAAGAGCTCTTGAAACCTTCTCCCGGCGTGTTCGGCAATGCGCAGGTTTGCAACGGCCTTTTCAGCCTCGTCGATCGCGCGACTTTCGCTCTCGATCAACTTTGCTGTTTGCTCTTCTTGAGCTTCTTGAAGAAGAGTTATCTCCGTGTTTTGGTCGCTCAGATGCTCGGATTTGGCTTCAAGCTCATCGAAGGCCTCCTGCATCTCTCGGGCCATCGGTCTGAAGATGAACCGCCCGATAGCAAAAAGAGTCGCAAGGATGATTGCTGAGGCTATCCATATGATCTCTTGGAGTCTACGGTCGGGGAAACTGTTGCCTATACGCTCCAGACTCGCTAACGATTCCATTTGCTCGCGATAGACGGATTCGGCTTGGAGCAGCGTGCTCAACTCCTTGTCCACCGCGGCATTGCCGCCATTTTCCAGCGCGTTCAGAATATTCTCGGATGCGGTGACGATGCTGCCAAATGCAGCTTCCGACTGGCCAAGTTGATCGGCTCCCTCAGGCGACATGGAGAAGAGCGCTGACTTAGAATCGCGATTGAGGAGTTGATTTCGGTCCGATCTCCATTCGTCGAGGCTTTTCGACAACTCCTCCAAAGACTTGCGTTGGAGTTGCTCTGCATCGGCGTAGTGCTGCGTGAAGTAGGGATTGGCGCTATCGACGCTGAGAATCGCCGACTTGGCAATCTGCTGCACCAGGGCAGACTGACGCCTCACGAGGCTCAGTTTGTCTTCGGCGGCTTGCTCGGAGCCAAGTGCCGAGTGGATAGCAATATTTGTCAGCAGAATGGCCGTAACGATAATCGCCTGAACGAGCGCTAGTTTCGGCAAGAGTCTGCGGACGGGTGACGTCTTCAAATTCAAAAAGTCTTCCTCGATGCCCAATCTCAATCGAGTTATCTAAGATTCATTATCGGGTTCTGGCTTAAATGCTTGCCCGTTAGCTTCCCAAAGTTCATGCGCTTTTCTTGATAGTTTCTTTGGGGTTAGCCTCAATTCAAGCCATTCGGTGGACTTCAAACCCTGATAAGACAAAGAACGAAAGAGGACAAAAAAGAGCTGCTTTCTGATAAAGCAGCTCTTTGATTGATGGTCTGAGGCGAAGCTATTTTGCGCTTGCCTTTTCCTTCGGCTTGTCTTCATCGTCGCCGAACGAGAAATGGAAGGTTCCGCCGCCGCTGTTACCCTTTGAATCGCCGAAGTCGTGACCTTGCATGAGCTTGCTAAAGTCGACCTCTTCGTATTTGGCATCCTTCGGGAATGTTGGCTTGAGATTGAAGCGTCCGTTGTACTCCAAGGTGATCTCGTTGATGACCTTGGCTCCGTTCGAGAGTTCCTCCGAGATGATTCGGAACGGCTTGTTGGTTGCCTCATCGACGGTGATGGAGCCCTGCAGACCGTTCTTTGGATTTCGCATGAAGACGTCGAAGACCTGTCGCCCGTTCTCTGTTCTTGAAGGTCCGATCTTGATGTTCTCCTTGCCGTAGTCCTTCTCCATCTCTGCGATCACATCTTTGAGGCTGATCGCTCCGAGTCCCTCGACAACTCCAGTCTTCACGGCCTCTTTGATCGTGGACTCGATGCCCATCATCTTCAGGTGTGTGACGGTGTTCTCTTTGGGATCGTAGACCTGCATCGACTTACCGTCCATATAGACGATCTCACCCTGCTCGGCTTCGATGAGGATGCCTTCGTCGGACACGGTGATGACGGCTTCGGTCTTGCGCTGTCCTCCCTCAGTGGTGACCACAGACATCTTGAAGGATGTGATCTGCTCGATGGCTTCACGAACGGCAAGCCACGTTTTTCCCATCGCGGGTTTGGGACTCATAAAGTAAGCGCCAAGTGCGACAGTGGCGATACCAGCCGTCATGACGGCAACCCAGGCTGGGCGGCGTACAGGACGGGGTTTCGACTTGGCAGCGACCGCTCTGTCGATCAGTTTTGATTTGAACTCATTAGGCGTTTGCATTGAAATTGGAAGTTCCTCCATTAAGCGTTGGATCCGTTCCTCTTCGTTTCGATCGTTCGGTATCATGCGTCCCTCCTATCTAGCCAGGGGAGTTCCAGCAAGCCTTTCTCCCTTAACGATTGGCGCGCGCGCTGCAATAAGCTGTTCGCCGCACCGACGGATTTTCGTATCACGCGAGCCACCTCTTCTGTCCCAAGCCCGTTCACGTACTTCAGAATCAACACTTCCCGATAGATTTCGGGCAGGTCGTCCATCAGGGCGTAAACTTGCTGCTTGTTTGCATCGACTTCGGGTGCGGCTTGATCCGCAGCCATATCGAGCGGCAATTCAGGTTTGCGATACGACCGCCGTATGACGTCGATCACCTTTCTTCTTGCCACAACCAGCAGCCAGAGCCTTGGCGAATCGGCTTTGCGCAAACGATCCAGGTCTTTAAAGGCGGCCCCGAAGACCTCCATGACAACGTCTTCAACATCCTCTCGCCGACGCAACTTGGACGCGACATATCGCCAGACATCGTCGGCAAAATATCGGACAAGATCATCGGGCGGCATAGTCGAGTATTGCTCTCGGGTATGCCTTTCCACGGTCGGTGTAGGACTGAGTTCGATAACCGAAGGTTCGGCGCTCATCTCTTCTTCTCCCTGCATCGCATGTTGAAAAAGTCGAGAAGTCCTATCAAAATCTATCGGGGCCTAGTGGATTGGAGATGGCGGATTGTAGATTGTAGATTGGAGATTGGAGATTGGAGATTGGAGATTGGAGATTGCTGATCGCTTCGATACCTATCCAACGCATGCGTTCTTAGCTTAGAGCCGTTGTGCGTCGCACCTACCAAGTACACTCTGGGCATGATCCGATCCACCACCGTTATCGGTGTGCGCCGTGACGGAAAAACCGCCATCGCTGCCGACGGCCAAGTCACTCTGGGCGAAGCGACCGTCTTGAAGCACACCGCCAAAAAGGTGCGTAGACTGGGCAACGGCAAGGTAGTGTGCGGGTTCGCCGGGTCGGTCGCCGATGCGCAGTCCCTGCAGGAGAAGTTCGAAGCCAAGCTGGAGCAGTACGCCGGGAACCTGAAACGAGCGGCTGTAGAGTTTGCGAAAGACTGGCGCACCGACAAGATTCTCCGCCAGCTGAACGCGCTGATGATTGTGGCCGACCAGGAGACGATGCTTCTGGTGAGCGGTGACGGAAACGTAATCGAACCGGACGACGGGGTTGCCGGGATCGGTTCGGGCGGGCCGTTTGCGCTTGCAGCGGGCCGAGCGCTGATTGAGAACACAAAGCTGTCGGCAAGGGAGATCGCTGAGAAGTCCCTACTCATCGCAGCGGAGATTTGCGTGTTTACGAATGATAAGCTGGTGGTGGAAGAGGTCTAGGGGATTTTGGATTTGCGATTCTGGATTTTGGATTGGAACCGAAATCCAAGAGGAGCATTGTGAGGAAGCACAGCCAAGAGGAAGTCTAGGGGATTTTGGATTTTAGATTTTGGATTTTGGATTGGAACCGAAATCCAGAGTAAGAGCATTCTGTAGGAACACGACCAGATTGTGCGAGTCTTTCCCGGGCAGGGGATCCACTTACGATTTTGGATTGGGCCAAAATTCAAAAGTAAAGCTCAGACAATGAAAGCTACAGATATGCTCTAAACAGGCCCGTAGCATAGAAGCAGTTCCCACAAATCCAAAATCCAAAATCTAAAATCCAAAATCCAAAATGAAAAAGATCGAAGCTTTTGTACGAGTCAACAAGCTCGAAGCCGTGAAAGATGCCCTTGAGAAGGCGGGGATTTTTGGCATCACTGTCGAGCAGGTGCGCGGGTATGGACGGCAGATGGGTCGGACCGATAAGTATCGCGGAAGCACCTACGCGGTGAACCTGCTGCCCAAGGCGAAGATCGTCGTTGTTGTGAAGGCAGAAGATTTGGATTTGGCGATTGAGGCCATCATCGAAGCCACTCAGACCGGCGAAATCGGCGATGGAAAGATTTTTGTTTCTGATGTGATGGACGCGATCCGCATCCGCACCGGGGAACGCGGCGACGCCGCACTGAGCTAGGCTTTGCCTCTGTAGCACCAGGTTCAAAACCAACTCACCCTCCCTGTTCACGCTGCGCTTTGAAGTTCCCTCCCTCGAAGGGAGGGACTGTGAGCGGAGCGAACCGAGGGCGGGTGAGACGGTTTCGCGCAAATGTCCCGCTGGAAACTATGTAGCCTGCTCGACCTGCCGCATCAGGCCGCATAATTGGGTACAGAGAACGGCCTCCAGACAGGGTCTGGCGGCAAATCCAAAGAGATGCCCTGGAAGAACTTCAAAATCTGGCGCGGAAAACTTCCCCACTGGCGGGCCGACGATGTGCGCTATTACGTCACCTTCCGGCACAGCCGCCCGCTCGACGACCTTGAGCGCACCGTTCTGCTGCGCCAGCTTCTGCGCCCCGAAGGCCGCAAGCTGGAGAGCCTCATCGTCTGCGTCCTGCCCGAAGCCACCGAGATGATCTTCAACGTTCTGGCGGACACGAAAGGACAGACCTATGAGCTTTCCAAGGTGATCGAAGACGCGAAGACCCGCGCTGGAAAGCAGATCATCAAGAAGACGGGTGAGCGCTTCCCGCCCTTCTATTCCGAGAGCTTCGACCGCATCATTCGGGATGATGTAGAGCTTGAGGAGAAGTGGCAGGCGATCTTCGATTCGCCGGTGAATAGCGAGCTTGCCGAAGATCCTGATGAGTATGAGGGGCTTTGGGTCAGCGGGGCTCCATAGGCACAGGCGTTGAAACGACATTTTTGTTCCGTTTCCACCTGATCCATGAAGCCAGGAAAGCTCCAAGCATCACCAACCATAATATGCTGATCGCATTCAACAAGTTTGCCGAGCTCTGATACAGCACAACATCGTGTTTGCCTTCAGGTAGTTTGATCGCCACCCAATTCTCATAGCCGTTGTCCTGTTTATTCCGAGGACGCGTCATTTCGAATTTGTCGCTTGTCCAAGCACCATGAGGAAACCGGGTCACAAGCAAGCCTGGACCCTGAGCAGTAATCCTTACCTGGTTTGGCGTAAGCCACTCGATAGTCGCCGGACCTTGCGGCGTATAAGCCAGACCCGGGCCATCCAGCCGGTACTTGGCATAGCCATTGGCGGTCTCAAACGGTTCGCCCATCTGCTTGAGTGGGATGCGTGACCATACTTCAGTCACACCCATTTCCGATAGCTTCTGCGGGTCGAAGTTCGGCTTGACGAACATGATGTTGCCGTTTGCCAGCGGGGCCGAGTCCTGCCCGTTCATGTCGTTCATCCGGGCGACGACGTCCTTGTCCATCAGCGAGTCGTATCCAGCGGCGTCCTGCACGCGCATGATCGTGGCGAGATTGGGGGGCATGAGCGCGGGGGCGGCTTGGAGGAGGTCCCACGGCTCGTTGACGAAGGCGTATCGCTTGCCGGGGTCGAACTGGACCTCACCTTGGTGGATCGGCTCTCCGGTGCGGACGACGAAGCCCCACCCTAGAAGTCCGGCCAAGGCCACAGCCCCGATCACGGCGTAGCCCGCTCGATCTTTTAGTTTAGGACTGAAGTAGATCAGCCCGATGGTCAAAGCGATTCCAAGCAATGCCATTGGGAGTTGCGATTGCATCGAGGTACGCACGTAGGTTGCGAAGGCATTCGCATCGATTCCTTCTGGGGCTGAACCTCCCTGTATGCTTGACAATATGCCGATTGCAAAGGCTGCCAGCCCCGCAATGGCAGCTATCATTCTCGGCTTCTTCGCCTCGCCTACAAGCTCTTCCCAGCTGAATGCGGCAAGACAAGCCAAAGCCAAGACGATCAAGACCCCAGCGCGTCCTGGCGAGCCGCTCCCACTCCAGCCGGGCACGAGGAAATACAGCAGGCGGTTCAGGGGCGTACCGAAGGCCAGAAGCACGCCAAGCAGTCCGATGGCAGCAAATCCAAACTGGCGTTTCCGCCAAAGCGCCATCGCTCCGACGATGGCAAGGCCCCAAATCCACGGCCCCTGCCCCATCGCAGCTTCGGCGTAGTTCGCACCGCGAAATGCCATCCCGGGCCAATACTGGCTAAGGCCCCCTTCTTTATCGGCAAATTCGGTGGGCAGTCCGTTGACGTTGGGCACGAGCTGCTGCCCGATCATGGCGGGCTTCAGGGCTCCTCCCAGATAGGCTTGGTAGCCCTCTTCGGTAGGAACGTTTTTGCGGTGAGAACTTTGACTATTTCGAAGCACTTGCAAGGTCTGCGAATACGCAAAACCAACGCCAATCAGAAGACCAAAGATTGCGATGATGACGGGGAAAAATCGCTTCCATCCTGGTCCTGCATCTTCGCTTACTTGAGAATGACGGCCAAAGGCCGAAGCCAATGTAAAAGCGATCACGCCCATCGCCGTATAGGCGGCAAACTGGAGGTGTCCCGCCCAGATGACGCTTCCGAAGATCATCCCGAGCACCAGGATCACGAGCGATTGTCGCCACTCTTCACCTTTCGGATACTTCTTACCCAGGGCATCCTTAGCCCATACGACTGCCCAAAGCGCCCAGGGCATCCAGGAGACCGTCGTCGGCACGCTGGGCAAGGCTGTCCAAGCCAGCATAAACGGCGACAGCCCAAACGCCACACCTCCTATCGCTGCCCCAATCTGGGAAGCCCCCAGCCGACGGGTGAGCACATACACGCCAAGACCCGCCCAGAACAGATGAAACCACGCCAGCAACCCCATCGCCAAGGGTGTCGGCACACGCAAAACGCCCATTAAAATATGCGGCGGATACAGCGCCCCCGATTGCGAATTCCCCATCAGTGGTGCGCCGCCGAGCTGGTAGGGGTTCCAAACCGGAACCTCGCCGTGCCGCCATGATTCAAAAACGAGGTCGCGCCAGGCGTAGAATTGGAGCGCGCCGTCGGCCTGGAGCACGTCCCAGGGAGTTTCCGGCTTGGGGCCGTTGAACGGGGCAAAGTGGCGGATATGATCCCACGGACCGATGGCCTCTCCGGCAAAAACCGCCTTCCAGACAGGGATGACGGTGACGATCAGCAGGAGAAGGATAGGCCAGTTCTTCTTGAGGCGGTCCACGGTGTTTTGAAGTATGAAGGATTGACCGTTAAGGATTGTAAGGAGAAAGGGTGCTGAGGCGAAGAAGTGATCCGTGATCAGAAATCAGCGATCGGCAATCGGCGATCTGCTATCGGTGTCGGGGCTTAGGCAGCAACGATCGCAATGCAGGAAACATTAGAGGGCCTGCGCATCGCGTGTGGCAAACAACGATAGCGATACGGATCGCTAAAAATAGGCAAGCTGCTTGGGCGCTTCTTCGTTGTTGGGATCGATCTGCAACACACGCTCAAGGTGCGTCTTTGCTTCATCGAACATGCCAAGCATCAGCTCGGTTTTGGCGAGATCAAGGATGGCCTTAGAGTGGTCTGGATGGTCGCGCACCACTCCTTGCAGAGTGGCAAGTGAGCCGTCGAAATCACCTTCAAAACCCTGGATCAGACCAAACTGCCAACGGGCATCCGCATGCCTCGGGTCCACGTCCAGCACCTTCATCAGCTCAACCTTTGCCGCAGTGTAATCCCCATTGCACCGGAGGTCAAAGCCGCGCTGATAAATTGCGTTGATATCCATAGTGGCTGTCGTCAAGGTAACTCAGTATAACACAGGCCTTTTGTAAGGAAAACCCGCAATTTACACTTTCTTTCCTTTCAAAAAGAGTTTCACGGATACAAGGTTCAATGAACCTTGTATCCGTGATTAAACCCGAATATTGCGAAGGTAAGTTCCTGACTTTTAGTTTCCTGCAGATTCGATGACGCTTAGGTTGCTGTTTGTGTAGGCGGAACCTATGCGAACGTTGCGTCCTGTCCACTCTACTCGGGTCGATTGAAGGAGGGGCGCTTCGAAGCTGCCGGACTCTCTATCGAGTCCAAAAGAGGTCGCGATCCGTGCGTTCAGGTCAGGCACTACTCCGAAGTAGATCGGGGCATCACCGCTCGGCATGGCACCCTTGGCGTATGCGGGATCGACGGGGATCCAGCCTGCGTTTGGCAGATAAAACTCGGTCCAAACGTGCCACTGATTTTGGCCCTCGGTGAATCCAGCAACGGTTCGAGCGGGGATGCCGACGGTTCGAAGAAGGGCAACATAAGCTGCGCTGAGGCCACCGCAGTCGCCTTTCTTGCTTCGCAAAGTCTGCGAAGCGTCGGGGGCTTGGCCAGCACGACCATCGTAGCGCATGCCCTTGAGCAGAGCCCGATAAAGCGTTTCGGCGGTCTCGGCTGGAGTCATCATGCTTCGGTAGTTACGCGGCAGATTTCGGCCAACAAAGGAGACGACATTGCGGTCGTTGAGGGGGATGTAGGTTTCAGAGCTGATCCACTCGGGCATCGTGCGAGCTTCTGCATCTACCGAACCCCAACCGATTTGGTTGAGCATGTTCAGGTTCACTCGAACGGAGTGCGCTCGTGTGATCATCACTTGCTGCGTATTGATCGGTTCCAGGGTGGGCTGGGAGATCATGTCCAGCAAGAACGGCTGTCCGTTCTGATCCGAAACTTGGGCCGCGTTCGGGGTCACTTGCCGCACAACTTCCTGGAAGCTCTCCGTGATCGGGACTGGGTAGGCGATGGTCAGCGTTTGCGGAGTGGACGACCGGCGGTCGAAGTCCAAATGAAAATGCATTTGACCGCTGAGAAGTTGGCTACCGTAAGCTTCGCGGGCGGACTGGGGCGACTGGGGCGTCATCGTGAAGCCGAAGACGTTGTTCTTCTCGTTCTTCTCACTGACTCTTCGTGCGGAGTCGAGGGTGACGGTCACCGGTACGCTGCGATCCATGAGCGTGTCGATGGGACCCCATGTGATCTGATAATCGCCAGGAGCGCCGATTCCAAAAGTGAGATCGGGGGTAGTGAGATCGGCGTAAGAAGTTTGAATTCGAATTCTGTAGGCTCGGTTTACATAGCCTGTGACGCGGTACTTGACCGAAACGAAAAACGGCTTTCCGACCTCTGGCTGCATCGCATAGCCTTGTGCATTGCTTGAGAATGCCGTGATCGGTTGTAGGTCGGTCTGGGAGAAGGCCATCGTGGCCCCTGCCAGCATTGCACTGAAGATTGCCGCCCTTCGAGTGCCGGTAGTCATGGAGAAGAGTTGGGGCAAGAAGCGTGCCACCAATGCCTGAACCAGATAGCTCGTATATATCGAATAGGTCCTATTTGCAGGGCAGCACAGCCTATCACTTCGACGGCAATCCGTCTTTTCCCAGCTATAATTGAACTTACAAGAGGAAAAATATGAGCACCGACAGTTTCCCAATACGCAAAGTTGACCACGTTCGACACTATGTCAACAACGCGCGACAATCCGCATTCTTCTATCAGAACAGCTTTGGCTTCGGAATCACCGGCTATTACGGCCTCGAAACCGGTATTCAGGACGAAGCTGGCTATTTGCTGGAGCAGAACGACCTCCGGTTAGTTTTCAGTGCGCCGCTTCGCCCGGGCCACCCAATGGCTGACAAGATTGCGTATCACGGCGACTTCGTTCAGGACATCGCATTCGATGTCGAGGACGTGGACTGGTCGTACAAAACGGCAACCGCACGAGGCGCCGTATCGGCCCGTGAGCCGTTCACCCTTGAAGATGATTTTGGCAAGGTCCGCATCGCGTCGATCTGCATCTACGGTGACACGATCCACAGCTTTATCAACCGGGACAATTATAAGGGACACTTCTTACCCGGCTATCGCCAGGAGAATTTGCCCGGAGACCCCATCGGCCTCGTGGAAATCGACCACTGTGTTGGCAACGTCGAGCTTGGCAAGATGAACTACTGGGTGAAGTGGTACGAGGACGTTCTTGGATTCAAGAATCTCATCTCATTCGACGACAAAGACATCTCGACCGACTTCACGGCTCTGATGTCCAAGGTGATGTCGAATGGAAACGGTCGTGTCAAGTTCCCCATCAATGAGCCAGCAGAAGGCAAAAAGAAAAGCCAGATCGACGAATATCTCGAGTTTTTCGGGGGCGCGGGAGTTCAGCACGTCGCCATGCGAACGGACGACATTATCTACACGGTCTCTCGACTGCGCGCCCGCGGAATCCAGTTCCTGTCCGTTCCGAAGACGTACTACGATATGCTTCCGGACCGTGTTGGAAGCATCGACGAGGATATCGCCGTTTTGGCCGATTTAGGAATTTTGGTAGACCGAGACGACGAGGGTTACCTGCTCCAAATCTTCACGAAGCCGATTACGGATCGACCGACTTTGTTCTACGAAATCATCCACCGCAAGGGTGCGAAGTCGTTTGGCAAGGGCAATTTTAAGGCGCTGTTCGAATCGATTGAGAGAGAGCAAGCGCTTCGCGGAACACTGTAGACATTTGTTTACAATTCATGTAGAATGAGGGAGCGTCCGATGGGCGCCCCTTATCTTTTTCTGGAGGACATAAAAATGAGTCAAGTAATGGAAGGAATTGACGCTCGCGGCTATCTGGCTGGTTGGGCACAAGCGTTGAAGCAGATGTATTCGGCAGACGTCAAGGCGATCCCCGCCGACAAGCTGAACGTCTCGCCGGGCGGCGTTGCCCGCTCTTCGAACGATCTTACGGCGGATACCGTGCTGTTAATGAATTGGGTGACGGAAGCTCTTAAGGGCAACGAAACGAAGCTCGAAGAGGGTGATTATGCGGCCCTTGGCGCAAAGCTTACGACCGCTGATGCACAGATCGAAGCACTGTCTTCAAGCATTGACGCTTTCTGCGGCGCGCTTAGCGAGGCAAGCGACGAGAGGCTGAACTCCACGATCATGGCGCCTTGGGGCATGGAGACTCCGGTTTATATGCTCGCGCAGATCGCGGTCAGCCACATTTGGTATCACGACGGTCAGTTGAACTATATCCAGGCTTTGAACGGCGACGGCGCTGTTCACTGGATGGATAGTTAGGGATCGGCTATCGGCTATCGGCTATCGGCTATCGGCTATCGGCTATCGGTCTTGACGGCCGATAGCCGTTTGTTTTTGGCTGTGCAAAACTTCCAACTTCGAGCACCTCAAGTTCGTATTACAATTGTGAGGGGTTTGAAATGGGGCGACGCATCAATTACTGGGTTTATATATGGATGCCGGACCGGCGACACTTTGTCATCGACGTCTCGGACGGTCTGTATCATGACGCCTACAACCGCCACCTCCAGGCCGCGTTGGATAGGAAGACAAGGATTGGCCTTGTCTACAACCAGGTTTTCCGTTCACGCAACAAAGCACGTGCTGAAGCAAAGCGTCTGATGGCATTGAGTTCGGAAGAGCTTCTTGACATCATCAAAACTTCGAACCCACTTCTCATTGATCAAACGCCATCATTGGTCGCTGCTCAGGCCGAACAAGACGCAATGGTGCGGTATGGAAGATGGACCCGTGACGATGATGCGGATGCAGGTGGTGGAGTTGGGGCACGGCTCCCACAAGGTCCGCGCGGGCCAAGAGCTCGTGCCTTTGAGGAGCCCTGGCCACCAGTGAATGAATCTGTCGTCACCGAAGTTCACTACGAGGACTCTCGCCTTGCTGGCGTCTAAGTCAGATTGTCCTGTCTCAATCTTTCGAAGATCTAGTCAGAATTGTCGGGCGCCCATCCAATAACTACCCACACAGAAGGAACCCAAATCAACCTTTTGCGTTTAAGCTTTGTGACGACTTGCTCACGTTCCAACATCGCTTGGCGTAAGCAAACTTGGAGGGGAATTATGAGCCAAACAGCCACAAAAATCGACCCGAAAACGCACCTTGCCGGATGGACCCGGCAGCTCACTGGCATGTACGCCAACGACCTCAAAGCCATCGACGAAGCGAACTACGCGAACTGCCCAGGCGGATGCGCCCGGACCGTTCAGGATGTGACCGCCGAAGTCATCGGCTTCAATTACATGATCGCAGCGATGCTCAAGGGGGAGTCACCCTCGATGCCGAGCGAAGAGGAGCGAGCCGCATTTACTGCAAAGTTTGCGACAACGGAAGCTTGCATTGGCGGCATCAAGGATAGCGGAGAAGCGCTTGCCAGCGCACTCGAAAGCGCCTCTGACGAGACTCTCGCAAGCGATGCGACGGCACCCTGGGGCGACAAGATGCCCTTGTATTCCTTGGCGAATATCGCTGCAAATCACATTCTGTATCACGACGGACAGCTGAACTACATCCAGTCGCTCCACGGCGACGGGAAAATGCACTGGTTTGAATAAGCCACAGGGAGATCAGAGATCGGATATCCGATCTCAATTCAAATAGAATATCAATATGCAGAGCGCTGAGTTGCGGGAACTGCTCAAGTGTGAGGACCCCTACGCAGAGGCGATTGGTATTGCGCCGGAGGAATTACCCTCCGGCGTTCGCTTTTCTCATTTGTGCCCCCTCAATGCTCGCGGTACCGTCACAGTCAAACGGCATCCAAGCTGGCTCGTCAACCTCCTCGTCGGAGTGGCTGGGCTCCCAAAGAGCGGAGAAAACGTACCGATTGTTCTTGTGATCTCACGGAAGGAGAGGCAGCGGATTCGGTGGTACCGCCAGTTTGGCAAGCAGCCTGTTTTCACCACCCATCAAATCTTTGGCAAAGAAGTTCGGGAGCATTTTGGCATTTGGTCGATGCGGTTTAGGCTTGAATGGATGAACGATGAACTGCGTTACATCCAGACCGGATTTCGAGCCTTAGGACTCCCGATCCCCCGGAAGTTGTCCCCCAGAACTTCAGCCGTTGTGAGAGCGGTCGAAGGTGAACCAGAGGGTTGGCATGTTCATGTAAGCATTGGCATTCCACCCTTCGGGGTAGTGTGCGAATACGAAGGGAAACTATGTCTTCAATGACCGTCGCGGTGTGGATTCTGATGGTGCAGGCGTGCCTGGGCGCGTTCGACACTCTCTACTACCACGAATACAAGCTCAAGCTTGCTCACGGCGACCACACGCACACCGAACTCCGCCTCCATGCCGCCCGCGACTTTGCTTACGCGATCATCATAGGCACGCTCGGTTTCGTCACCTGGAACGGCGTCTTTGCCTACGTTCTCTTTGGGCTGCTGCTGATGGAGATCGTTATCACCCTTTGGGATTTCGTCGAAGAAGATAAAGTACGCAAGCTGCCTGCAGGAGAGCGGATCATGCACGCGCTGATGGGTATCGTCTACGGGTCTTTCTTGGCCTATCTGTTGCCTGAGCTTTGGAAGTGGAGGGCTGAACCTACGGGTTGGGGGGCGTCGTACCACGGCTTCCCTGCTTGGGTGCTGACGGCTGTCGCGGCAGGTGTTTTTGTTTCGGGTGTACGGGATGCATTCGCGAGTTTTGGGATTGCACCTGACAAACGGCCAACGCCGAACAGCAATTAGGAATTGCAACGGCCTTTCACTGTACTCCAACGTTTCGCAACCTTCACTATGCGTCCAACGTCATCGTTGTCAAGTCGTATGAAACCACCTATGAACGCGGAATGGCTCGATTACCAGAGGCGGCAAGACCAAGAGCACCTGCGCCTCTTGAACCTATTCCACCGAATCTATGCCGGTATCGTGACGCTCTTCAGTTGTTTTGGACTACTCTACATCGCCTTCGGAGTGACTGTTTTGTCAGGCAACATGCCTGAGGGTAAGAATAGTCCAGGTGACGAACGGTTTATGGGCTTCATCATGACTTTCTTCGGCTCTGGATTCGTGGTTGTGGCGTTGGCCTACGCCATCCTGAACTGGATCGCGTCCAATAGATATGTGGAACGTCGTGGCAAGACGTTTTTAATTGTCGTCGCGGCTATCAATTGCCTCAACGCACCCGTCGGTTTGTTGCTCGGCGTTTTTTCCTTGGTCGTACTGATGCGCCCCACAGTTGCGGAGCTGTTCGATCCGCAGTCTGTCGTCCCGACTCAAAGCGACGAACCCCCAGAAGCAGTCACCGACGTCTAAAGCTCACTCCACGTTGATCACAGTCGAGTGCTTGTTCGTGCCGAGCACAAACGAGCTGGTCAGCTTGCCGATGCCTTTGATGTTCATCAGCTTTTCGCGCACGACAACCTCATAGGTGCGGATGTCGTCAACGAGAACCTTGATGAGGAAATCGTATTCTCCACTCACGTGATAGCACTCCATGACTTCGGGGATCTGTCGGATCGCCTTGATGAACCGTTCGATGGGTTGATCTTGATGAAGAGCAAGACTCACTTGCGCCCAGATCAGCACACGCTTGCCAAGCTTCTCGGGGTTCAGAAGTGCGGTGTATCCCCGAATGTAGCCGCTGTGCTCAAGCTGCCGGACGCGCTGGAGTACCGACGGGGCGGAAAGCCCGACCTCTTTTGCAAGGTCAGCGTTGGTAATGCGTCCATCCCGCTGAAGGATGTTCAGGATGCGGATATCGGTTTCGTCCAGCAGGGTTTTCATCGCTCACCCCCATAGTACCGAGGTGATTATTCACCATTTTCTCCGATAGTCCCGCGGGGATTTTCTATGCCAGCCGCCTGCATGACAATTTGGGTAACGTGTGCCCATGAGCGCGACCCTTTCTTTGCCCACTTGGGACATGACCCCGTTCTTTCCCGGCCTAGACTCCCCCGAATACGCCGATGCCTTTCAAGACTTTGTGAACGACCTCGACACATTCGCTGAGTGGCTGAATGCTAAGGGGATCGACAGCCACGAGGGCGAAACCGATTCGACGACCGTGGCACTGTTCGATGAGGCGACCCATCGGCTGAACGATCTGCTCGACAAGGCGAACCTGCTGGACTCCTACATCTACGGCTTCGTCACCGTGGATTCGCGCGACGAGCTGGCTCTGGCAAAGCTGAGCGAGTTTGAGGCGGAGACGCCCAAGCTGCAGAACATCGGCACGCGCCTGACCGCGTGGGTTGGCAAGCTGGACGCGGATGCGCTGGTCGGAGCCTCTCAGACCGCCCGCAATCACGAGTACCACGTCCGACGGAGCGGATTCTTGGCGAAAAGGCTAATGTCGGGGCTGGAAGAATCGCTCGCCTCGGAGCTTTCGGTCACGGGAGGACAAGCCTGGGGCAAGCTCCATTCCCAGATCACGTCGCAGCTTGAGGTCGACGTCGAGCTGGACGGCGAGAAGAAGAGGCTTCCGATGAGCGCGGTGCGCAACCTCGCCAACGATCCCGACGAGGCCAAGCGCGCGGCGGCCTACCACGCCGAGCTTGCCGCATGGAAGACGGTCGAGGTCCCGCTTGCCGCGGCCATGAACTGCATCAAGGGCGAAAGCAACGCGCTGAGTCTGCGTCGAGGCTGGGGCGCGGTGCTGGATGTCTCGGTCTATCACGCCAACATCGACACCGACACGCTTTGGGCGATGATGGGCGCGGCAGAGGCGGCGTTCCCGGTTTTCCGACGCTACATGCACGCCAAGGCGAAGCTCCTGGGCAAGCGAAGGATGGCGTTCTACGATATCTTTGCGCCGGTCGGGCAAGACCGCAGCTGGGCTTACGACGAGGGCGAGAAGTTCGTCGCCGACAAGTTCGGCGCGTATTCCGACAAGATGCGCGAGTTCGCCCTGCGCAGCTATCGGGAGAGGTGGATCGACGCCGAGCCCCGCGCGGGCAAGGTGGACGGCGCGTTCTGCATGGGTGTGCGCGACGACGTTTCCCGCATCCTGATGAACTACAACGCCTCGTTCCGGTCGGTCAGCACGCTGGCCCACGAGCTTGGGCACGGCTACCACAACCTCTGCCTGTATGGAAAAACCGCGCTCCAGCGCGAGACCCCCATGACCCTCGCCGAAACCGCGAGCATCTTCTGCGAGACGATCATCAAGCGGGCAGCGCTGCGCGAAGCCACTTCCGACGGCGAGCGGCTGGCGATCCTGGAAGGGTCGCTGCAAGGGGCAAACCAGACGGTTGTGGACATCACCAGCCGATTCCGGTTTGAAAAGGAGGTTCTGGAGCGAAGGCAGAAGCGGGAGCTGTCTCCCCGCGAGCTGTGCGAGATCATGCTCGACGCCCAGCGCCAGACCTACGGCGACGGCCTGGACGACAATTACCTGCATGGCTATATGTGGGCCGCCAAGCCGCACTACTATTCGGGCAGAGCGTTCTACAACTTCCCCTACATGTTCGGCCTGCTCTTCTCGCTTGGACTTTATGCCAAGTACGAGGCCGACCCCGAGCCGTTCAAGGCGATGTACGACGACCTGCTGGGCTCAACGGGTATGGCGGACGCGGCAACGCTGGGCGACCGTTTTGGGCTGAATATCCGCGACCGCGCATTCTGGGAAGGCAGCCTGAGCGTGGTCGAGGCGGACGTTGTGGAGTTTGAAAAGCTGGCGAACGGGTAGTGCGTGATTGTTGGGGACCGTCGAGCCTATGTTTCGGTTGAACCGAGAGACCCTCCACCGCGAGCGGATGGAGGGATGAAAAAATCGGTACAAGACCCTCCGCCGCAAGCGGTTGGAGGGATGAAACGCTGGAGGGACATTATCCTCAATGTCCAAGCAAACGGTCACTGAGGACAGTGACCCTCCAGGGACCTCGTCGAACCTCTGTTTCGGTTAGATTGGGAGACCCTCCACCGCGAGCGGATGGAGGGATGAAAAAATCGGTACAAGACCCTCCGCCGCAAGCGGTTGGAGGGATATGTCCTGAATTCGGTTGAACCGGGAGACCCTTCACCGCAAGTGGATGGAGGGACATTGTCCACAATGTCCAAGCAAACGGTCACTGAGGACAGTGACCCTCCAGGGAAAGAAGGCATGATGCCTGCACCCTAATAGGACCCTCCGGGTACCCTTTTTGCAGCTCTCAAGAAGTGAAATCCTATGCAAGACGTTGTTATTCTTTCCGGTGTCCGCACTCCCGTCGGCGCTTATCTCGGCTCCCTTTCGACCCTGCCCGCAACGAGACTCGGCGCAGCCGCCATTAAGGAGGCTCTAGTTCGTGCAGGCGTCACGCCCGAGCAGGTCGATGAAGTTCTCATGGGCATGGTTCTTCAGGGCGGAGTTGGGCAAGCCCCGGCTCGCCAAGCCGCACTTTATGCCGGACTGCCGCAGAGCGTCCCTTGCACAACCGTGAACAAGGTCTGCGGATCGGGCATGAAGACCGTGATGATGGCTGCGCAGGCGATCAAGGCCGGCGACGCGGAGATCGTGGTTGCGGGCGGCATGGAGTCAATGAGCATGGCCCCTTACGTCCTGGACAAGGCTCGCACAGGCTACCGGATGGGCAACGGCACCCTGATCGATATGATGATCCATGACGGCTTGTGGGACCCCTACAACAACGTTCACATGGGGAGTTGCGGCGACCTTTGTGCGAAGGAGGAGAATTTCAGCCGGGATGAACTTGACGACTTCGCCGCAGAGAGCTTCCGAAGAGCGCAAGAAGCGCAGAAGTCTGGGAAGCTGGCGGAAGAGATCGTCGCCGTGGAGATTCCTCAGCGCAAGGGCGACCCGGTCGTGGTGAAGGACGACGAAGGCCCGGGCAAGGGTGGCGACCGCGAGAAGATGCGCGGTCTGCGAGCGGCATTTGACAAAGAGGGCGTCACGACAGCCGCTAATGCCAGCTCGATCAACGACGGTGGCGCGGCGATGATTTTGTCTTCTGCGTCCAAGGCGGCGGAGTTGGGCTTGAAGCCGATTGGAAAGGTTGTCGCCTATGCCCAGCACGCCCAAGACCCGCAGTGGTTTACGACGGCACCCGCCGAAGCGGTCAATAAGCTGCTCGCCAAGGCCGGATTAAGCGTCGGCGATATCGACCTTTTTGAGGTCAACGAGGCGTTCGCCGTCGTGGCGATGGTGGTCGCTCGCAAGTGCGGAATTCCGCACGAGAAGCTGAACGTGAACGGCGGTGCTGTGGCGCTGGGGCACCCGATTGGCATGACGGGCACACGGTTGACGATGACGGCCCTGCATGAGCTTCGTCGTCGGGGTGGGAAGTATGCGGTGGCGACGCCCTGTATCGGTGGTGGTGAAGCGACGGCGATTTTGATTGAAGCGCTCTAGGGGCGCGTCGGCAAGTAGTCGGCAGGTTGTTGGTGAAGTCTTTCTACACCCTCACCCTCTGCCCCCTCTCCCTCGGTCATTAGGGAGAGGGGAAAGTCGGGTCGTTGGCAAGTAGCATCCGACTCTATGTTCTAAACGAGGGGTGAAAGTACCCCCCATAACGGCAGTTAAGGAGGGATCGGTGACCACTTGCCGACAATTTGCCAACCACCTGCCAACCACCTGCCGACGTGCCCTTAACTACTTCGAATACAGCGGCTGATACAACATCACCTTAAAGTCGCCGGGGACTTTCATATAGGTGATCAGGCCGAAGCCCGCGTTCACAATCCCTTGTGTGAACTCCACGCCCTTCTCTTTCAATTCCTCGACCGTCGCTTCAATATCATCGCAATAGAAGGAGATATCGCAAGTGCCGGATGGCGGCGATTCGGCTTCATCGGTGGGGTGGCAGCCCATGTCGGCTTCGGGGAGATTGAAGATCAGCCAGCCGTCGCCGACATCGGTTGCCGAAAAGCCGATCTTGTCTCGCAGGAAGGCCCTCAGTTCATCGGCCTTCGAACTGTAAAACATCGTGTGAACACCGCGAATCATAGTAAGCGGAGCTTACCTGCGAGGCCGGGACCTCCCTCCCTGAGCCCCTCCCTCCTCCGGACTTCGTGCGCAGGAGGGAGGGGAATCAGAACCACTTTTTCTTGCGGAAGTACCACAGCTCGACTGCGGCAATCGATAGCATCAATGCCCACGCAAAGGCATAGCCCCAAGGCCAACTCAACTCCGGCATGTTTGGGAAGTTCATCCCATAAATTCCGGCAATCAAGGAGACCGACATCAGAACTGTCGCGACGACCGTTAGAAGTTGAGTTGTGTATCCAAGACGATTGCTGATAACGGCAAGATGGGCGTCGATCAGTGTGGATAGCAGGTCCAAATCGAGGTCGATCTGATCGAGTATCCGCAGAGTGTGGTCGTAGACATCTTGCAGGTCGTTTCGGGTCTGTGTCGAGATGTTGGGGACATCCCTTCGTAGCAGGCCATTCAGTACATCCCTTGTCGGCCCCACATGACGTCGAGTTTCGAGAAGCCTGCGTTTAAGGCGCAAGATGTCTTTATTTCGCACGGGGGTTTGGGCAAGCACCAAGTCTTCAAGCTGATCTAGCTGCCTTCCCAACTCGTCCATCATCGGGAAGTACTCATCCACAACCGCATCAAGCAATGCTGCCAACACCTGCCCCGGCTCAGAACCAATACTTAGTCCACGCTTATCGCAACGCTCGTACCAGTGGTCCAACAGCGAAGTCTGCTTGAACTCAATGCTGATCAGCGATCTCCCACGTAGAAAGAAGGCGAGACGGTCAAAGTAGACCTTTTTTCGATGATAGCGCGGGACATGAGTGACCAAGAGCAAGACATCTTGGACTTCTCTCAGCCGTGGTCTTTCGAGCGGTGTTGTGGCGTAGTCGATGCCATCCGAAGGGAGTTTGAGTTGCTGAGTGAGGAGGCTGCGAACAGCCTCAATATCGTGCATGATGATCCGCACCCAAACAAAAGAGGCTGCTTCACCCTCAGTAAAGGCCTCCTCGACAGGAATCTCGCACACTTCACCGCCCGCAGATGGCCATCGCAACGCCGTTAGCTGATACGGCTGCGAGGAAGCAACAACAGAGGTCTCCATTTATCCATAGGTTAGCCCAAGAATGTGCCGGGCGATCTCAAAGAAAATGACCAATCCTGTAGCATCGACAAATGTAGAGATAAACGGAGCGCTCATCACCGCAGGATCGATGCCAAGCCTTTTCGCTCCAAGGGGCAGGACAGAGCCCACGATGGACGACCAGAAAATGATGGCGGGCAAAGCCAAACCAATGACGAGCGAAATCCGAAAGTCGGAGCCCCACCACCAAAGCGCGCGTAAAAACCCGATCCCACCCAGGATGAGGCCCATTAGAATCGAGGTGGCGACCTCTCTGCGCAGAATCGTCATCGCGTCGGATGTCTTTACTTCGCCAACGGCAAGGGCTCGTGTAACCATCGTTGTCACCTGAGCGCCTGCATTTCCGCCCGCGCCGATGAGCAGAGGAATGAAGACCGTGAGCTGGGCGATCAGCGCCAACTCGCCGGTCTGTGCCTCACCCTGTGCGTGCACATAGTTGCGCATTACTGAGCCAGTAAAGCTCTCGGCGACAAACAAGAACAACAGCCACCAGAACCGACGCTTGAAGAGCTGCCACACGTTAAGGGACAGATAGGCCTCGACATCGCCGGAGACCGCACCAAGCTTTAGGACGTCCTCAGTTTCCGCTTCGCGAAGGATCTCTTGGGCGTCGTCGCCGGTAAATATCCCGACCATGCGCCCACGGTCGTCGATGACGGGAAGGGAGTAGAAACCGTAGCGCGCCATTTGACGAGCGGCATCCTCTGCGTCATCGGATGCACGAGCGCTGATAACATCCGTTCGCATGAGTTCGCGAGCGGTCGTGTCCGGGGAGGCTCTAAGAACTTTGCGGAGGCTGAATACGCCAAGCAGGTGACGGCCCTCATCAAGAACATAGAGGTCGTTGATGGTCTCATACTTCTCTTCTCCGGCATGACGAATGTCGCGAAGGATCTCGGCAACCGTCAGATCGGGGCTTACCTCGAAGAACGCTTCGGTCATCAAGCGTCCCGCGCTGTCTTCGGGATAGGAGAGCAGACGCCTAATCTCTTGGGCATCCTCAAACGGGATGACCTCCAGCAAAGCATCGAACCGGTCGTCGTCTATCTCCTCGCGAAGCTCAAGGGCGTCGTCCATCGGAAGGATGTCGACGTAGTGTGCGAGGACGGTATCGGGCAACTCCTGAACAAGCCGACGCGCCGTCTCTGTGGGGAGATCGACCAGAACCTCGGCGGCCATCATGGCGTCGAGCTGGCTTAGTATCGTGAGGGCTTCGTCTGTTTCGAGGCGCTGAAACGCCTCGGCAAGGTCTTCAGAACGTACGTTCTGAAGCTCCTCCCGAATCACATCCGCGTTTTCGATACGCGAAAGCGAGCGGAGTTGCTCGACGAATGTGGTTTCATCCATCCTCATGGGCATGCCTCGTTATCGTTCGCTGGCGGCCTCGTGGATGGGCTGCCGGGGTTTAGCTCCCGGCGCATCTGGTCTCTTAGGAGAGAAGATTGGCCGTGCAGATTGTACTGTCCGTGTCCATTTTAGTGTTGCTCGGTGAGCGTTAAAGGATTGTAGCTTGGCTGCGCTCCGTAAGAATAGGCCCTGACTTGCGCCTTAACACTCCTAAGGATTGGCAAGATGCCTGGGTTCAGTTCTTCCGTGCCGGTATCATCCTGCCGTGTTCGATAGGTTCCGCAGCCATCTTGAACAAAGTGATCTCATCCCTCAAGGCTCTCGTGTCTTGGTCGGCTACAGTGGTGGCCCCGATTCCACTTGCCTTCTCCACCTGCTCCATCGGTGCGGAGTCGAGATTGTAGGCGGGTATCTGCATCATAGCCAGCGTGACGAAGCGGATAAAGAGCTCAAACTCTGCGAGGCATTTTGCACCGACTTGGGTGTGCCGTTTTTGAGCGGGAAGGCGAATGTGCCCCGCATGGCTACTGACCTTAAAATCGGCCTTGAGGAGGCGGGACGGAGAGCCAGGTATGCCTTCTTCGAGCAGGCAAGCAAGCAGGTGGACTGCAGCCTTGTCGCTACCGCCCACAATCGCACCGATCATGTCGAAACCGTTCTCCTGAACCTGACTCGTGGGTCTGGCCTGGCTGGGCTTGCTGGAATTCCCGATCAGCGAGGCAACATCATTCGCCCGCTCCTTCCCTTCAGTCGCGAGGAGATTCGGGAGTATTGCAAGGAGCAGGGGCTTTGGACAGCGGAAGACCCATCCAACACGGACATCTCCTTTGCGAGAGCGCGGATGCGCCTGCGCGTCTTGCCGGAGCTATCCGCAATCAACGCGGGAGTTGAAGGCACGATTAGTCGCCTTTCCGAAATCGCGGAAGAAGAGGACACCTTTCTCGATTCGATGGCTGCTGCCGCGCTTGAGCAGTGCGAAAGCGAACTCAATGGTGACCTCAGGTTTTTGACGATGGACTGCGAAGTAGCCCTCAATAGGGCCAAGATCTCGCAATACCCGCCCGTTCTTTTTAAGCGCGCGATGAGGCTGATTGCCGAAGTCTTGGGCTCAAGTTTGAACTTTGAACAAACCGTTGCGCTCTTGCACGGCGTACAGGTCGACGAAAAGGGTTCTATCACAACCGAAGGGGGCGAAGTGGCTTTTGATTGGTCGTCCGATCTGATCCATGCCCGGCAGCTTCAGCCGGTCGTTCCGTTCCGATATCCGGTCACCATGCCAGGCGAAACCGTGAGTGAAGAGTTTGGTTGGACGATCACCTGCCAAGAAGAGATCAGCCCGGAAATGAACCAGACACGAGCGTCGATGAGTGTCCTGATTGACTCTTTGCAGATGAAAGGCGCTTTACACTTTCGATCTGCCCAGTCGGGGGACGAAATGATCCCGTTTGGGTTCGACCGGGCTCGCAAGTTAGCGGATATACTAAGCGAGGCAAAACTGACCCAAGCCGCCCGCCAAAGGTTGCCGATAATCTGTGATATGATCGGCCCGTTGTGGGCACCCGGCGTCTGTTTGTCGGAACGCGCGCGTTTGACCGCCAATTCCCAGCGTGCAGTCCGAATAAAGTTTGAGCCAAGCCAGGCCTAAACGATCAGGCATTGGAAACGCACGAGCCTGAGCAGACGTAACGGTAACATAGACTCTAACTTCGGTGACGCATTGAACAATAAAGCTGCGCGAACATTTATTTTCTCTTTCCTGATCGTAGTTGTAGCGATTTTCCTACTCCAATCGATGGGTAGTTCTTCGGGACTTCTCTCAGGCAAGAAAACCATCGAGATGGACATCTCCCGCTTTAAGCAGGAGATTCTTTCAAAGAACGTTAAGACGGCAGAGTGGCAGGGCTCTCAGATTGAGGGAACTCTCGTTGACACCTCCAACTACCGCACGAGCGCCTTTGAGGCCGGAAGTCCGGCGGGTATCGATCTCCAAAAGCAGATGGATACGGCGGGCGTCAACTATAAGGTTGTCGGGCCCGGACCGGGCGCGACGATCATGACGGTCTTGTCGATTATCGGCTTCCCCATTGTCTTCTTGCTTCTCCTTTGGTTCTTCATCATCAAACCCGCTCAAATGGGCGGAAACCAAGCGATGAACTTTGGCAGGAGCAAGGCCAAGAGGGTTGGTGAGAACGCTCCCAAGGTCACTTTTGAAGACGTGGCTGGCATTGACGAAGCCAAGCAAGAGCTTTTTGAGATCGTGGACTTCCTGAAGAACACGAAGAAGTACACGGCGCTCGGGGCGAAGATCCCCAAGGGCGTTCTGCTTACCGGCCCTCCCGGAGTTGGAAAAACCCACCTTGCCCGTGCTATCGCCGGCGAAGCTGGTGTTCCCTTCTTCCATATCAGCGGTTCCGATTTTGTTGAGATGTTCGTCGGTGTAGGCGCTGCCCGAGTCCGCGATCTTTTTGAGACGGCAAAAGCCCACCGCCCGAGTGTTATCTTCGTGGATGAAATCGACGCTGTGGGACGTCAGCGTGGCGCAGGTCTTGGCGGAGGTCACGACGAGCGCGAGCAGACACTAAACCAGCTTCTGGTTGAGATGGACGGTTTCGATGTCAACAGCGGCGTCATCATGATCGCGGCGACAAACCGCCCCGACGTTCTTGACCCCGCGCTCCTTCGTCCCGGACGATTCGATAGAAACATCGTCGTTGATGTGCCGGATGCAAACGGTCGCGAGTCAATCCTCAAGGTTCACGCCAAGGGTAAGCCTTTTGAAGCTGACATCGACCTTCGCAGAGTTGCCAAGCGTACTCCAGGATTCACTGGCGCAGACCTTGCCAATACCTTGAACGAATCGGCGCTTCTGGCGGCTCGCCGGAACCACACAAAGATTCGTCAGTCGGACATCGAAGAGGCTCTGGATCGTGTCGTGGCAGGTCCTCAGCGCCTTAGCCGTGTGATCGACTCGCGAGAGCGAGAGATCATCGCCTACCATGAGGCTGGACACGCGGTTGTGGGCGAACTCTTAGAGCACAGCGATCCTGTTCATAAGGTCACGATTTTGCCACGCGGCATGTCGTTGGGTTCGACGTGGCAGATGCCCGAAGACGACAAGCATCTGGTCACCGAGCAGGAGTTGATTGACGATATCACATCTTTGCTGGGTGGACGCGTTGCCGAAGAGTTGGTTTACGATGAGGTCACGACTGGAGCAAGCAATGACCTTCAGCGTGTGACAGCGATCGCCCGAGCCATGGTCTGTGACTACGGCATGAGCGAGAAGCTCGGAACCCTTGCCATCGGCAGACGGGGACACAATCCGTTCCTCGGTCGAGACTATGCGATGGATGAGCGCAACTACTCGGAAGAGGTTGCGCGTATGATCGACGAAGAGGTTCGCAACATCGTCGAGACTTGCCGTCAGCGCGCGATGGACCTTCTCACTCAGCATCGAGACAAGCTTGATCGAGTGGTGCAGGCTCTGCTCAGCCGAGAGACACTTGATCGCGAAGAGTTCACGGCCGTTATGGACGGACGCCCGATTCCTGAGAAAGAGGAAACGCCAGCGGCTCCTCCGGCCTCCACGGAGTCTGAGAAGGACTCGGAACCTGGAACAAAGACTTTGCCTAGATTTGAACCTGCATAAGGCAACCTGACGAAAGAGAAAAGCACTCCCGCTATCACGGCAGGAGTGCTTTTTTGTTGCCCCTGCCTCCATCAAACCGAATCACGCCTCCGTGGACTGCCCACAGGCATGTCAATCGGCTAACATAAGGCTTATAGCCCCATGGCAAAGCCCTTCAACCCTGCTCCGCGCCCTAGCATCTCCAAAACAAGCATTTCTGTCTTCGACGAGTGCGAGCGCAAGTGGGCGTTGATGTATGAGAAGTTCAAGACTCCACGAAGCATCCGGCGCGATGTCATCCTCCAGGCTAAGCTCATGCCCTTTAATGCCCTGGTCGGGCAAGTTGTCGATGACACTATTGGCTATGCTCTGAAGTACTACAAGAAGGAGCGGGCGTGGCGGACCGATCTTCATGAGGGTGCGCGCAAGCTTCTGCAGCAGTATTTCGACATTACAGAAGAATGGATACGGTTCGCTGAGCTCAAGATTGAGCCCACCGAACATGCTCGGAATCATCCCCGACAGCCTATCGACGAGATCTTCTACAACGGCGAACTCACGGAAGCCAAATACGATGCGCTGCTTGAGCAGGTCGATCGGTGTATTGACAACTTCATGGGATCTGAAGTTCCAGGGATCATCACCCAGTACGATCCTAAGTTATGGGTGGATAACAAGGGTGAAACGCCTTGGTTTATGCACGGCGACGTGCCAGTGTATGCTAAGTTCGACCTTGCCATTCCTACTCCAGAAGCGGTGCTAATTTTCGATTGGAAGACTGGAAAAGTGAGCCCAGTTGCCGAAGAAGGCGTTCGGGATCAGTTGCACACCTACAGCGCCTACGCCATGTCCACATGGAGCGCAACGCCTGAGAGTTTAAAACTTGCAGCCGTTTGGCTTTCTACCGGAACAAACTGCATCGACTGGGTTAAATATGAACCCGAACGAACTGAAACACTGCAAAACAAGTGGATCGAAAGGCACACGCTACTCAAAGAACGTGCAGGAGTTTATGAAAAAGATTGGGATTCTCTCTTTGGAATGTTCGACCTTACCCAAGACATAAGACGTTGCAAGTACTGTCAATTTCATATATGTGAAGGATATAAGAGAGTTGTCAAGAATACCGAAGAGTATTAAATTATAAAACAACCTTCGAATGTATCTTTCCTAATCGTATTTCACCAAGTGATTTTGCCAGGATTCACTTATTGCGCAAAAAATGTTTAGAACACTATCCTCCATGTGGAACAACCCATACAGAAGTCTCATTTTCGAGCCTTGAGGGGTTTATTCAATGGAAGGTTATGGTGGTTACGATTTGGCGCCAACACGGGAGGCATTGGCGGTGGTACCGAAACGGCTAGCGCAGGAAACGAAGCTCTTGCCGTTACGGTTAGAGGGCAATGTTCTGATTTGTGCCTCGTGTTCTTCAATCAATTTATGGGATGTTGCACGGCTGCGCCAGGAACTCGGGCGTGACGTACGCGTCGAAGTTGCCGACGAGATCGACATCCAGATGGCGCTGGACCGCGTCTACAAAGCGGAGCAGTACTGCGAGACCGACCTACTTATCGAGTCCGTCAGTGAAAAGCCCGCCAAGTTCAAAATGCCAGAGGCTGGAGACACCGCTTTTAACCATCCAGCCGCGACAATGCGGGTCTTGGCCGTATCCGGCGGTAAGGGTGGAGTCGGTAAAACGACAGTCGCAGCCAACCTTGCTGTATCGCTCGCTAAGCTTGGCTATAAGATTGGCATTATTGACTGCGATTTTGGCTTGTCAAACCTCCACGTTATGCTTGGGCTAAAGCCCAAACACCACATCGGACACGTGCTGAAAGGCGAACAAGGGCTTTTTCAGGCAATGACCGAAGGGCCAATCGGAATCCGAGTCCTTGCGGGCGTAAACGGCGCCTCCGATCTGGTAGACATCACCTACGAGAATTTTGAAAGCGTCAACGCCGGGTTTGAGAATGTGGTCGGCCTCTTCGACTACCTCATCCTCGACACAGCGGCTGGCATCCACTCTGGAGTTCTATCAATGCTCGAGGCGGCGGACGAAGTCATCCTCGTCCTCACGCCCGAGCCTGCCAGCGTTCAAGATGCATACGTTACGGCACGCGTCCTTGGTGAAAGGCGCCCCGAAGCCAAGGTGAGCTGTATCGTCAACGAAGTCAAGACTGACGCTCAGGCACGCGAGGTCTACGCGAAGTTCCATACTTTCGTGAGCCTGTATGTAGGCGGAAAGCCGAAGCTCCTTGGCAGTATTGCCAAAGATGAATCGGTTCAGCGAGCCACGGCAAGCCGAGTCCCGTACGTATTGTCTGAGGCAAACTCGAAGGCGGCACGAAACATGGACGGCATCGCCCGAAAAATCGCGAACCTTCCTCCTGCGCCCGAAATCGACGGCGGTTGGTTCAAGCGGCTGTTTGCGCGCGATGCGGCGTAGTGAGTAGAAAGTCGTGAGTCGTGGGCGTTTGCAACACGGGTTCACTCAAGATCTTAAATACCGAACTGGGTGGGCAACTTCTGGTTGCCCACCCAGTTTTCTTGAGTCGCGTTCCGACTTACTCTTCGCGGCTCACGATTTGCCGCTTACTTCAGAGGCCACTTCTCGATCTTTGCCGACTTCAAAGTAACCGGGTTCACTGGCACGGAGTTCTCGCCTGAAGGGCTGCGCGTCACAGCAGCTTCGGCAATCTTATCGACAGTGTCCATCCCCTCAATGACATACCCAAACGCCGAGTATTGGCCGTTTAAGTTTGCGTTCTCGCCGTGCATGATGAAGAACTGGCTGCCTGCCGAATTTGCCTCAGGGCCCCGCGCCATGCTCAAAATGCCACGCTTGTGCTCGACATCGTTGAACTCAGCATTCACTCGCTCGGAAGGTCCGCCAGTGCCCCAAGTGGAAGGATCGCCGTTCTTTGTATTTGGGTCGCCGCCCTGGATCATGAATCCGGACATGACACGGTGAAATTTCGTTCCATCGTAGTAGCCCTTCTTGGCGAGCTTGATAAAATTCTCGACGTGCTTCGGAGCTTTGTCGCGCAGGAAACCAAGAACGATTCTGCCCTCATCAGTCTCGACGATGGCGACTTCTTCCCCGTCCTTTGGCGTTGCGATGGGAGTGTAGGGGGCTGCAGCCGGCTTTTGTTCCGGCTCGTCCTTATCTTGCGAGCTTGTATTCATTGACGTTGAGCTTGAGGCGCTCTCTGGATAGAGAGAGCTGTTGTCTGCTGGCTGGCACCCAACGAGGGCCAGACTGAGAATTGATAGTGTTAGCAATGCTTTCATAGTTACAGAACCTATACGTAATAACTTAAATCACTTGCACATCGTGCGCCCCATTTTGCAAAGTTCCGATTACTGCAGCCGCTTCACCGGCCTGCGTCAATCGTTGGACGACAGCCGCGCCGTGGTCTTTGTCCACCAGCAGCACCATGCCAATCCCCATGTTGAAAATCCTATACATCTCCGGCTCTGGCACATTGCCAAGCTCGCGAATGAGGCTGAAAATGGGCTGAGGCGTCCAGGCACGCTTGTCGATCAACACCTGCATATCTGAAGACAGAACACGTGGGATGTTGTCGAAAAAGCCTCCGCCGGTGATGTGGGCGGCGGCATTGATAGCCGCTCCCTCCTCAATCAACGGTAGAAGCGCTTTGAGATAGCACTTGTGAGGGCGCAGCAGCTCTTCGCCGATCGTTGTGTTCAGACCAGGGACCAAATCCTTCGTGGACATACCGCCCATCTCAAAGAGCGCACGGCGAGCAAGAGAATAACCGTTCGTGTGCAGGCCGTTGCTTGCAAGGCCGATCACGACGTCGCCAACTTGCACTTTCTGGCGTGGCAGCTTCTTTTCGGCATCGACAATGCCAACGACCGTTCCAACGATATCGATCTCATCGTCGTGATAGACGTCGGGCATCTCGGCGGTTTCACCGCCAATCAGGGCAACATCGGTCTCTTTGCATGCGGCGGCCATGCCTCGCAGCACCTGCTCAAAAACCTCCCCTCTGAGCCGTGACGTCCCGTAGTAATCGAGGAAGAAGAGTGGTTTTGCTCCTTGGCAAAGGATGTCGTTGATACAATGATTGACGATATCGTGGCCGAGGCCTTCGAACTCACCAACCATCGCGGCGACCTTCGTTTTGGTGCCGATGCCGTCGATGCTGCTGACCAGGATTGGGCGTTCATAGTCGCCGAAGGAAGCTCGGTACAAAGCTCCAAAACCGCCAACTCCACCGAGAACGTTTTCGTTGTGCGTATCCTGAATCTCACCGACAACCGCCCGGAGCGCTCGCTGTGCCTCGTCGATATCGACTCCGGCGGAGCGATACGTCATCTGCTGGTCGGACATGGTTCAGACTTTACCCGTCGGGGCTTGGTTTCAAACCAAAAACCGGATAGAAGACCCGCCAGTGAGGGTTAGCCTTCGCCCAGTACAATAGCAATAAGATGCCGACACCTGAGATAACCCCGATTGCGCTCAAAGCCGAGCTTGATGCGGGCAAGAAACTCTACTTGCTGGATGTTCGCGAAGCCCACGAATTGCAGATATCGAGGCTTGAAATCGATACGCATATCCCGATGGGCGAAATCGCTGACAGGGTTGGCGAGCTCGATGCGGATGCGGATATCGTCGTCATTTGCCGCTCTGGGGCGCGGTCACAGCGTGTCACCCAGTTTCTCCTTGCGAGCGGGTTTCGAAACGTTCGAAATCTTGCATCTGGGATGAATGGTTGGGCGGAAACCGTCGATCCCAGCCTTGAGCAATATTAAGCCCCTTCATCGACAACGTTGAAGATGTGCCGACGAAGGGGTAGGTGGAGTCTATTCTTGAACTGCGGCTGCTACAGACACGCCGTTTCCGGCTTTGCCATGATTACGGCTTGAATCTGCCCGGTCGATCTCTTGCGCTCATACAACCGTTCGTCGGCTTTGCGCAACAGGGTCTCGAAGTCGCGCCCGTCCTGATGTAGTTCGGCGATGCCGTAGGTCATCGTTCGTTCCCAACCGAAGTACAGCATATGCCGCAGGAACCGGTCAGATCCTCGATCAAGCATCTTCGTGGCCTCTTCGGCGGTGGCGTCGGTAAAGATCGCGACGAACTCGTCTCCGCCAAGCCGTGCGACTGCTCCTTTGTCTCCAATCGAAGCCTCCAGCTTTCTCGCCAGAGTTCGCAGGGCCATGTCGCCGAAGGCGTGACCGAACGAGTCGTTAAGGAGCTTGAAACGGTCGCAGTCGATGACGGCGACGATAATGTCGCCCTTTTCGGCGGTCGCCCGACTGATCTCTTCCGTAGCAAATTCGACGATTGCCGCACGGTTTTTCAGGCCCGTCAGTGAGTCTGTGCTCGCCCGCTGCTCAGCGCGCTTGAGCCGCGTTTCAATGTGGGCGATGAAGAACATAATGACGGTGAGCGTTGACAGGCGCACGATGGTTGTGTGGCTGAACCCACCGCCGTCGAGGGTTCCTCGCAGCGAATCGGCATGGTTCATCGCGATGGTGGTGAGCGCCACCGACAATAGCCCGGAGAGCGGTCCTCCCAACCGCGTGGCGAGCCAAATCGGGACTACATAAGCCATCGTCAGGCCGTCGGACAGTCCCATGGCGCTGTGAATCAGCATCAACAGTCCGAGGGCGATCACGGAAACAAGAGTTGCACGCGCTGATGCGTGGGCGAGCAGCCAGCGGTACACCGCAGTGAGGCTGCTCACAAGATACCGCGTGGGCGCAAATTGTCGAAGTGGACAGCGTCGAATTGCTTTCGGCGCTATCCATAAGTCGGTGTCCTTGCTTGCCGCACTTCGAAGCGCTTTGGGACGGAACTTCCGAGGAAGTCCTGCAAACCAATAGTAAACGCTCTCCGCACGATCGCAAAGTCGATCAAACCAAAAGCCAGCGCGCGGGCCGAGGTCCGCCAGCCGGTCAAGCCGCCCTTTGACCCCGCCGACTCCATTTTTATGGGGCATCAAAGGTTTCATACACCCCTTTTATCGGTATTCCTCAGGTTTTACTTGAGGTTTTCACCTTGCGAAAGTTAGAGCAACTTTTCAACATTTCCACATTCTTGGGGGAAACCTTGTTCTCTCTTTTGCCCGTGTTGAAGTCTCTGGGGTGGGTTGTTTAAGAATGGGAGCCTGTGCTTTCAAGATTTTGATGAGGCTGTGGAAAGGATTGCAGCCGAATCAAACAGTAGAGCGCGATGAGTGCGCAGATTCCAACGACAACAAGCCTTTGTAATAGATCTTCCAGACTCTTGGCTGGGTGGTGTCTGCCATGATCTACAGAGTCCCAAACGACTGTAGAGAATAGATAGAGCGCGGTACCGGCCCACACATATTTCGACGCCAGCAATCCCCAACGTTTACTTAAGAGGACTCCAAAAAGAGGAATGAGGGGCAAGGAGACGAGCAGAAGGAGTCCACCGTCGTGGGTGTGCGTGGACTGCATCCGGAATTTGACAACTTCCGCGAGGAGTCGGCAAAGGAACACAATCAATGGTCCAGCAATCAGGATGTCCAGCCAATAGAGACGACTTGGCGACCCAATCTGCCGAGCCCTGCTTTCCGACACAGATTCCGGCCCCATAAACTCTATGATATCAAACGTTTTGTCGTTGCCTAGCAGAGTGATGTCGTTGGACTAAACTGACTCTCAACTCTACAGTTTGCGACAAGCTATTTGTCCTTGGTCTTTCGCCAAGCTGAACGAACTTGTGTATGCTTGCGGAGCTTTCGAAACTCGGTGACGCCCATACTTGGTGGCCCGCTGCTCTGAGAATAAGGGAATGTAATATGAATCTTCCCGTCCTCATCGACTTTTGCAAACCGATCTGATTCAAACACAACACAACTAAGCAAGCGCATGTTGGTCTGTAGGTCTAAGACTAGCGATCCGCCCCCAATGTACGGAGAGAGTTCAAGAGCGTGGATCATTCCATCTTCAAGATCAGCAAGATCACATTGGGCAAGCTTCTTGAATCGCGAGATTAGTAAGTTTGCCGACTTCGTGTCATTCTCTTTGATCTCTGTTGCCCAAGGTCCTTCACGCAGCAAGCTGCTGATCTCTTCAACAGTCAAGGGTTTAGTAAGGACTACCCCAACTAGAAACGCAAGCATTTGATTTCACCTCAAAGAAAGTAAAACAGCGAGCACGAACTATGGCTGACTGTCTAACGTAACTGTTCTGAACGTATATATGCAAAGGGCAACAAGCAGGAAAACGGATACTGACCATGCCCAGAAGGGCCAGCCGGTCTGTAAAACGCGAGCTGCATATGTATCCTGAGACACGGAGGTAACTACGGCAACCAAAAGCCCTGCGAACAAGCGAACACTCCACAGTACTGCCGACATGATCAATGCCCATCGCTGCCCGGCGATCACCCAAAAAAGTGGAATCGTGCAGATAAGCTCTAGGAAGACAAACCACCAGAGATTAGGATCAATTGGGGTTGCAGAAATTAGAAAGACAGCTCTACAGAGATGAAAAAGGGCGATAGGCCCAGCTATGGCGAGCCGAGCCCAAGCAGTTTTCAGCCACCCATTCTTATCGATCATCCCATGCCCACGGTCACGCCCTCAATCCCCTTCTCTGTACAAATCTCTTCAACCATCGCTGAAACGCCAGCATGGATTTGGCTTTTGTCTTGTCCTTCGAACCAGGCCACCCGCAGGATGTGGGAGACGTTTTCAGGGTCGGGGCCGTTGATCTCACGGTAGTCAATGTCGACCGTCATGCGGATCGGACCGGAGGCTCGCTCCTGAAGCTCGTCGATCATGCTGTCCAGGCAAGGTCGCAGAGCCTCAAGGCTCTCGGCGTCGGAGATGCCTTCGTAAAGGTTGCCAAACTGATCGGTCGGGGTCCATTGCATAGCCCTATTGTGAAGCATCATGCTTCCGCGTTGGTGAATCGTGCGGATTCGTCAGCTCAATGAATTGAAAGCGGATTAGTGCTGAGGGGCCATCGACACGCGCAGTTCGGTCATGAGTGTGTTTGGCAATGGGTTCGTGACTAATACGGTCACCCAGCGTGGGTCTCGGTTGTACACTTCGTATTGATCGAGACCGCTGATTTGCCCTCGTGCAATCGAAACGGAAGCCCCAATGCGGGACTCAAAAATAACGTTGTCCGCTTCTTGATGAGTGATGCTGTACCCAAGAGGAGCCAACTCTTTTTGCGCTGCAACCTTCACCCATTCAAATTTACGCTCCCAACAGTAAGAGCGGGTTACTCTTGCGCCAGCGCCCCCGTAAGACTCTATTTGACCGTGAACTCTGCCATCCACCGGATACTGTCCTTCTAGGAAGCTGAATGAATCACAACTGCCGGTCCTTGCGAGTACGAACCCGGATGCAAGCATAAAAACGAGATAGCTGGTCAGTGTCCACGAAACAATCTGCAGTCCGGTTGAGCGCTTCTTTGCCATTCAATTGACGGACGCAAGTGACAACTGCCTTCGTTCTCAGCGCTTTGCCGGGCAGAACACCTGCAATGTCCCGATCTCACGATAGCCAAGGTGCGGATACAGTCTTGCACCTGCGGCGCTTGCCATAAGCACGCTCTGCTCAATGCCGTACCTTCTGTCTTCGAGCAACAGATGGCTCATTAGCGCTCTTCCGAGGCCTTTGCCGCGCTGTTCTGGAGTCACAAACAGATTCGACACCCAAGACTGCTTTCCAACAGGCACGCTGCTGACCCAGCCATAGGCGCTGCTGCCCTCAATGGCAGCATACAGCCTTTGCGGAGCATCGTCTATAGGCAAGTCCTCAAGCCGCATCGGCCAGCGGCGCATCGCTCGTTTGATGCTTAACAGCTCGGACATCTCAGTGACTCTGCGAATTGGGGGGACGGATTCGACGACGGGAATGTCGTCAAGGCTATGGACAAACATCCATTCGGTTGCGAGTTTGCGGTAGCCAAAGCCTCTAAACGCATCCCGAATCTCGTCTTCACGTGCCCCGACCGAGCCGATATAACAAAGGAAGTGCCAGCCTAAGCCTGCCGCCTGGACCTGCCGGATAATCTCCTCGGGCGGCAGAGAGTGGGCGAGCACTTCGGTTTTGCGTGGGTATTTGACGGGCTGTCCCGACCGGGAGGTTGCCGCATCTATCAGAACCCAAATGTCGCCAACTTTCTGGGCTGGGTAAGGCTTGGTGTAGCTTCGCACAAAGCTGAAGCCATGGGCGAACACTTCGACCGCCGTGTCGAGTTCTGCGATGGCGGCTGTGTTCATATGGCTATTTTAGCAAGCAGCTTGTCGAAATCGGTGGCGATGGTGTGGACTGGCGAGTTGGGGACGATCCCGCACGTCCGACCAATGGCCCAGACCAAACGTCCCCGAGCGGACCCAATGCCCCAGTACCCCTCGTAGAGCCCTCGTAATAATGCTCTGGAGTAACGCCGAATCTCTACCTCGGCGTGACATGCAGGGGAATATGGAAACTACAACTATTGTTGATTTGAGCGAACAGATTTCGCAGTTAAAGGAGCAGATCTCGGGCAAGGTTTACTTGCCAGAGGAGGATACATTCGACATCGCCAGAATGGGATGGAATCTCACGGTCGATCATCGGCCTGAACTGGTTGTTGAAGTGGCAAACGAAGCGGACGTTCAGACCGTGGTCAGGTTCTGTCAGGACAACAGGTTGGCTCTGACCATTCAGGCGACAGGGCATGGGCAACCTCGCAACTCGCAAGGTGGCGTTCTCATGATCCTTCGAGGTCTCAATTCTGTCAGCATTGACGCAGAGTCGAAGACTGCCCGCATCGGTGGCAGCACGCTCTGGCAAGAGGTCATTGAGGCCGCGCATCCATACGGTTTGGCCCCCATCTCGGGGTCTTCACCCACGGTTGGCGTTGTTGGCTATACCATCGGAGGAGGCTACGGGCTGATGTCGCGCAAGTATGGTCTTGCGGTGGACAATGTGCGATCTCTTCGCATCGTAACGCCGAACGGCGACATCACAACGGCGAGCCCCGACGAGAACAGCGAGCTTTTTTGGGCAGCGTTGGGCGGCGGCGGAGCCTTTGGCGTCATCACAGAGATTGAGGTCAATCTTGTCCCACATGCCGAATTCTTCGGCGGTTCGGTAATGTACGACGCTTCGCTCGCGCCGACAGTCGTACCTGCGTTTGTCGAATGGACGAAGACGGTTCCCGATGAGGTCGGTGCGGCGCTGATCATGATCACCTTCCCACCGGTACCGTTTGTTCCGGAGTTTCTGCACGGGCGCTCGATGGTCATCCTCGCGGCTTCAGTCATCACAGACTTCGCGCAAGCCGAAGAGCTTTTGAGGCCTATCCGAACGATGGAAGGCGCCGTGTTTGACTCCTTCCGGCCTCTTCAATTCACGGAGAGCGCTGCCGTATACAACGATCCTGTTGATCCACTGCCTGCGAACGGTAAAGGAATCCTCATCAGCGATTTGGATGGCGATTCGGTTGCGGCGATGTTGGAGGCAATCGGACCGGTGAACGAGTCGCCGAACCTGATGATTCAGCTTCGACACTATGGCGGGGCAATCGCCCGGAACACGGGCGCCACGTCGGCAAGCAACCGCAATGCGAACTACTTGCTGTATCTTCTCGGCATCCCGATGGGGCCGGTCACGCCACAGATGATGTCGGATCACGCCGAAGGGGTCTTTGCGGCGCTCAAAGATCAAACCCTAAGCCGAGGTCCGCTCAACTTCCTGGGTGAGTCGGATGTAAGTGGCGAGCATATCGAGCAGCTGTACTCCAGCGCTGACTTTGAGAAGTTGGTGGGGATTAAGCAGTCGGTTGATCCCAACAACATCTTCCGCAACGCGAGCATCGGGTTTGCGATGGGCCAGTAGGGGGAGGGATAGCTATCGGCTATCGGAGGCCATCAATCTGTGGGGATGGTGGGCGATGAGGGACTTGAACCCCCGACATCCTCTTTGTAAGAGAGGCGCTCTACCAACTGAGCTAATCGCCCGCCTTTGGACAGAAAAGGATACCCGGAACGACTTGGAGTGCGGGGCTTACGCCCCGCTTTGAGTTCGGGCGGCTATTGCAGCGTGAACTCTCTGTATCCGGCACTCAATCTGGCGGCTGATTACTGGTGGCTTAGCAGACCAAAAACAAGGGCGGCGATAAATCGCCGCCCTTGAAAGCGCGAATAAATTCGCGCACTCCCAAAATAGAGGGTTAGACTTTCAGCTTCATCGACGATTTGGACTTTCCGGGCGACTCAAGGGTCATGCCTGCGCTAGGGATCTCAAGGCGAGTCTTCATATCCATAGCACTTTCGATGGAAAGCACCTTGCCGGTCGCCTTCTCAAAGAGTGCGGTTCCGGTGACAATGATGTTGCCGCGCATCATCGGCTGCATAGAGTCGAGCATGCCGCCCGTTGGGTCTTCGCTACCCATCTGCTTCATCATCTCGGCGACGTTGACGTCCATCGGGATCGTGCCCGTCAGGCTGATCTTCATCGCTTTCTTGTCGAAGGCTACTTCGTCGCCAACGTACTTGGCGGTCAGCTTATGCTCTTTGTTACCGAATTGAGGAACCTTCGGGGTCATAACCGTCCAAGTCTCACCAATCTTCACCGCCTTCTCGGGGAAGGTGAAGAAGGATTCGCCAGCAGCCGTTGCGGCCCCCATGACCATCAACATCTCACCCGTAACGCCCTTCATCTTCATTTCAGACTGGCGTCCCAGGTTGTCGATCTTTCCAACGACTACGATGTCTTTCGGGGGTGCGGCATCTTCTCCGCCCGACATCGGACCTTCTAGCTTGAGCTTGATGTCCGACATGATCGTTTCCAGGTCAGCCAATCCCTTCTCAGGATCGACCTTGCCGATCTTCACTGTATAGGTGGAAGACATGTCGGCTTTGAGTTCGGTGACACCCTGCCCAGGGATATCGAGGGTGGAGTTCATCGACGAGACCACCGTGTAGACGTCGCTCGTGCCTTCGGTCAACTGCCGACGCAGTAGAACGCCGTCTTGGGTCGTTGCAGCAAATGAAAGGGCCATTAGGCCAATGAATGAGATTCCAATGGATCGCTTCAGCATGAAAATTTCCTCGCGCCGCTTTCGCGGACCGTACTATTTCGTCACCTACATTGTACGAATCAACAGTCGCTGAATTTCATACAATCTATCGCGGCTATGATCGAATTAGGACTCCTTTGATGATTTTGTTCGCATTGCTCGCAAGCGCCACTCTTGCCCAGCCCAAAGTATGGACTCTGGGTGTGGGCGGAGACATCATGCTGAACGGCATTAGCGCCAAAACAAACCCCTTTGTGGAGATCAGCCCCTACACCGTTGGATGCGATGTTTTCATCGGCAATCTTGAGATTCCACTTACCGATCGCACGACGCCTACTTCGCGCAAATCTGCTGAGGACGTCAAAGCGAAAAGGCAGTTCATCCTCAAGGCAGACCCAGGCCATGCCACTCACCTTAAAGCTACGGGATTCGATCTTGTTACATTGGGAAACAACCATAGCATGGATTACGGCCCCACCGGCTTGATTCAGATGCTCAAGGGTTTGGATTCAAATCGCATCGCCTACGCAGGCGCGGGTATCAATCGAGATCTTGCCTGGGAACCGGCAGCTCGGGAAGACAAGACGCATCCTAAGCTCAGCTTGACATCTATGCTTGCTTTTATGGGCGATGGAGCGCTCAACACGTGTTGGCCAGCCGGACCTAAGAGTGCGGGCCTTGCTGCTTTGAAGCTTGGCGGAGTGGTGAATGACAAGACGCTGCCAACGATCCAGGTAATTGTGGATCGGGCGAAGAAGTCGGGCGGCTTTGCGATTATTGCCCTGCACTGGGGGCTCGAGAAACAGACCACCCCGACTCCCTACCAAGTCGCTTTGGGCCGCGCATTCATCGACGCGGGGGCAGATGTTGTGTTGGGGCATCATCCGCATGTCTTGCAGGGAGCAGAGCTTTATAAAGGAAAACCGATCTTCTATTCCCTCGGCAACTTGATTAGCCCGAGACCGGGATCGACTGCGATTTTTCAACTACGGTTCCAGGGCAACGACATTGAACAAGTGTCTGTACTTCCCTGCTCCATCTCGGGTGGATCGGTTTCACCAATTCGTGATGCTAAAGCTATGCAATCCGAGTTAGCCCGCTTCGACAAGCTCTGTGATGCCGTTCGTTCTAGATATCCTAGCAAGGAGTCGAAGAAACCGAAGTTAATGCTTTGGGAAGGTGCATCTGCCCAGGCGTCCAAATAGTCCGCTGAGAGGTTCTCCTACCTGGGCACGGGCATCTGCGCCCCAACCTCTTTTAGCCAAAGATCAAGCCTCGCGCTGAGCTTCTTGCGGACATCCGCCTTGGCGTTAGCAAGATCGTGTCGCTCAGAGCCATCACTAGCAAGGTTATAGAGCTCCTCCGTTCCCGACTCATAGAATCGAATGAGTTTGTAATCTCCCACCCGAGCGATGCTGTAGGGAGAAACGACTCCGCCGTTCCAGTAGTGTGGGTAATGCCAGAACAACTCGTCTCGCTTCAACGCCTTAGCCCCTTTGAGGAGTGGCACCAGACTGAGCCCATCCACTGAGTCAGCCTTTGGCAATTTACAAAGATCGAGCAGCGTGGGATAAAAGTCGTTGCTGATTACTGGAGTGTTCACGGTCTGCCCGCCGGTCAATCCAGGCGCTCGAATGATGAGCGGAACCCGCAACCCACCCTCATATGCGAATCCTTTCCCAAGCCTTAACGGAGCGTTTGAGGTTGCCGGTGGTTTACCAAAGTGAACTGCTCCGCCATTGTCCGAGGTAAAGATCACGACTGTGTTGTCGGCAAGGCCGAGCCTGTCCAGCCTTTCAAGAATCCTGCCCACTCCGTCGTCGACGCTCTTGACCATCGCCGCATAACGCGGGTTACCCTGTCCGCCGGAGGGTGTGCGTTCGCCAGCCTCGGAAACAAGCTCCGGCTTGCCCATCAATGGCGCGTGCACCGCATAGAATGGCAAATAGAGAAAGAAAGGCTTGTCCCTACTGCTATCCATGAATCGCAGCGCCTCGTCGGTCAATCGGTCGGTCAAGAACTCGCCCTTCTGTCCGCCGGTCTCGGCTATACCAGGGACACGGTGCGAGTTACCAGGAGCGCCATAGGGCCAGAAAAAGGAGGCAGGATGACCAATGTGTCCTCCGGCGATATTGAGGTCAAAACCGTGCTTCTCGGGCGAAGAATCGGGGCCACCAAGATGCCATTTTCCGATGCTTGCCGTGGCATAACCTTGTCTCTTCAGCGCTTCGGGGAGAGTTGTCTCGGAGAGCGGCAGACTCTGCTGCCACTTCGGAATTGTAAACTTGCTATTCTTGGGCGCTCCTTCCCCCGAAATCCAGTCGGTGAGGTGCAAGCGGGCTGGATATTTTCCCGTTAGGATAGATGCCCTTGTTGGAGAGCATACGGCTGCGGCGGCGTAGGCCTGAGTGAACCTTGCGCTTGTCTTGGCAAGCCGGTCGATATTGGGCGTTTGGTAGTATCTGCTCCCGTAACAACCCACATCTTTCCATCCCATATCGTCGACGAGGATGAACACGATGTTTGGCTTTGGTCGTTGGGTCGTGCCCGACGGCAAATCTGAAGCGCCGCTCCTGAACGCAAGTACACAAAGAATCGCGACTCCTATTGCATGTGTGCTCCTCATCGCTAAACCCGAGTCTACTGGTTCATCTCTGCACACGCCAGACATGGCTCTAAATTCTGCCGAAGGCCCACGTCTCAGTGAGTCGGATAATGTCCGCGATATACTCACACCATGGACGCCGATGCGCTGTATGCCGAAGTCGTCGACAAGTACGCCGAGTACGTCAACCCTGGCCTTGCCCGCCTGATGTCTTTCGCCGGATTCGGCGTCGAAATGCGCGGAGAGGGCTGCTACATCTTTGACCAAGAGGGGCGTAAGTACCTCGATTGTCTCGGGGGCTATGGAGTGTTCTCGTTGGGACACCGCCATCCGAAGATTATCGAGGCTGTGAAAAATCAGCTCGATATCATGCCCCTGAGCGGGAAGGCGTTCTTCAACAAGAATCAAGCCGATCTTGCCGAGAAGCTGGCTCAAGTCTCGCCTGAAGGTCTTCAGTTCACGTTCTTTAGCAACTCAGGCGCGGAGGCGGTTGAGGCAGCTTTGAAGTTTGCGAAGGGCACAACAGGCCGCAGCAAGATTGTCAGCACAAACGGTGGGTACCACGGCAAGACCATCGGCGCACTGTCCATCACCGGGCGAGAGAAGTACCAAACCAAATTCCTGCCCCTCATGCCCGGAGTTTCCTTCGTCAACTACGGCGATACGGAAGCAATGCTTTCCGCCATTGACGAATCCACGGCTGCTTTTATCGTCGAGACGATCCAGGGCGAAGGTGGCATTATCATCGCGCCGGAAGGATATCTTACGGCTGCGCGCAAGCGTTGCACCGAGGTTGGAGCGATGCTGATTGTGGACGAAGTGCAGACCGGACTTGCCCGGACCGGACGCATGTTTGGCTGCGATCATGAAGGGATTAAGCCCGACATCATGACGATGGCCAAGTGCCTTAGCGGCGGCATCATTCCGATTGGGGCGACTATGGGTACTCCTGAGGTGTGGGAAGCGATCTTTGGCTCAAATCCATTGATGCACACCTCCACGTTTGGTGGCAATCCTCTGGCTTGTGCCGCGGGCTTGGCTGCTCTTCAACTGGTCGAAGATGAAGGTTTGGTCGAGCGTTCTCGTGCAATGGGAGAGAAGCTGAAAGCCGGGCTAGCACAGGTTCAGCAGAAGCACGGCGACATGATTTGCAACGTGCGAGGCGTAGGCTTGATGATCGGGGTTGAGTTTGCGATGGACGAAGTTGGAGAATTGACTATCGCCCAGATGCTCAAGCGCAATATGGTTGCTGCGTACACGCTCAACAATCCGCGAGTGATGCGATTTGAGCCTCCTCTCATCATCAGCGAAGAGCAGATTCAGTTCGCAGTTGAAACGTTTGATGCGGCGCTCACAGAAACAAAGGAGCTACTCAAAGAGCTTGTTGGCTAGCGATGCCGTAGAACCGCAGCAGTGCACGAGTTCTCAGCGTCACTTAGTCAGGTTGGCGTTTCATGAAACCACTTACCTAGCTTCGATTGTTTTGATAGGCATAACAAACAAGGTAAGGGGGTTTTGCCTTCGTCAAGCTGTTATGATGGGGAGTATTGATGAGACCGTTGATCTGCGTACTTAGCCTTCTCGCTTTGACTCTATCGGGATGTGGCAATCAAAGCGAGAACGGCGACTCACGGGAGGGCGCTCCTTCTGCGTCCTCGGGCTTTGAACCAGCCTCGCCAAGGCCTACGAATACATCCACAGGCAACACACCAGCGAATACTCCTCCGGCAAAGCCTGACATCACCGTGGAGGGGACTTACAAGAACGCAGAAGGGGCTCAAGCCGAGATTGTTGGCGTCTGTCAGATGAACGAAGCCGACATAGCCTGCTGGACTTATGACGGTGAGCCGGACAAGGATCTGCGCGAAAGGATGCTCGCAGCTCTCAAAGCGCCCCAGTGGGCAAGTGCGAACGTTCCAACGATGAGCTTCAAGTTTGGAAGGAAGAATCGAATCATCATCATGAAGATCACAAGCCCACCTGTTCAGCAGGGCAAACCGTTGGCAAACATAAATGTCGGTGGTGTTGGTTCGGGCGAACTGCGAGGCGGTGTAACCCTTGGTATTGGCCCCTTAACCGGCTACAAATCTGCGGGTACCGGTTCGTACAGCCGTATTGAGTACCGCGTTGTAAGCGAAACCAACGATAAGTCCACGACAAGTATCCGCCTGCTGCAAAACGATCCGATTCAGGAGACCAAAGAGCTAGTTTGCCAAGCTGGTGAAACAGTCAATCTCGCAGGACAAATTTACAAGATTTCGGCGATCTACCCCGGTGTACGAGATCAGTACCTTCAAAGCTTTAACACACGACGTGGGGCAGCATGGACCGTCGCAATCGACCGTAGCAGCATTGACGGGCCACCCGTGATCGCAAGCTTATCGCTGAAGGACACAGAAGGAAACGCGCTCTTATACTCGGATGAGGAGGGCAAACCTTATTCAACCGAGATGTACGTGCGCTCATTTGAACAAAACGGACGTGTTCGGGGCGCAGGGTTAGCGATGAGCACTGTGCACAACACACCTAGACATGTGAGCGTGATCCTTTATGTGGACCCTACAAAAGTTGGAAAGTTGGTGTTGGCGGGGACGCGGACAAAGATCGTTGAGATCGTCGGCATCCCGCTTGACCCGAAACGGTGACGACACACAATCCGATTTTGAAGTAAAGAACCCCGTCGGCAGAGTGCCGACGGGGTTCTTGCTCAAGTTCCAAAGTGGACTTAGTTCTCGCGAAGCGGCAGACCCATCAGCTTTAGGAAGCTGCGAGCCTCATCGTCGGTTGCTGCTGTGGTGCAGATGACGATATCCATTCCGCGAATTCGGTCGAACGAATCGTAAGGGATTTCGGGGAAAACCAACTGCTCTTTCAGTCCGAGAGCGTAGTTACCACGTCCATCGAACGACTTTGAGCTAAGGCCCTGAAAGTCACGAATTCGGGGGAGAACTACGGTCGCCAGCTTGTCGAGGAAGTGATACATTCGATCGCCGCGCAGAGTGACTTTGCATCCGATCTTCATTCCCTCGCGGACCTTAAAGTTCGCGATCGAGTTCTTTGCGACGGTGACGACGGGCTTTTGACCAGCGATGAGGATCAGGTCACGCACTGAGTTCTCAAGGTGCTTCTCGTCGATGCCAGTACCCATGTTGATCACGATCTTCTGCAATCGTGGGATCTGCATAGACGACTTATAGCTGAACTGCTCTTGGAGCTTGGGTACAACCGTCTCTTTATAAACCTTTTTGAGCCGTGGTGCAGGGAGCTTATCTACGGCGATGCCTTCGTTTTTGTCTTTTCTTGCCATTATCGATCTCCTACCGCTTGATTTCTGGCCAAGCGTGCGAGGTCACTTCTTCTTGAGTGAAGGCAGGGATGCCCGCACCACAAAATCCAATTAGTCTTTGACGATGTTGGGCTTGTCTTCGAAAGTCGTTCCCGACTTCTTTGCAAACCGAACGATCTTGTCGCCTTCTTTACGTCTTCCAACCCGAGTCGGCTCGTTTGTCTTGGGATCAAGAACCATAAGGTTGCTCAGGTGGATTGCCTTTGCCATCAGGAAGCGTGAAGACTTCTCTGCGGTCGTGCGAGCCTTCTGGTGCTTGACAGCGGCGTTCAAAGGAATCGGCTGGTCTGCGTTCTCCTCGTTCTCCTTTAGAACGACGGCGCGCATCTTCTTGGGGAAGACGGCGGCAACGAATCCGATTTCGCCCTTGTCCTTGCCGGCGATGATCTTGACCTTGTCGCCAGTTCGAATCTTGAGCTTGACGTTGGATGCGCGAGCGATGATTTCAGCTTTAGTCATTACAGCACCTCCGGAGCGAGCGAAACGATCTTCATAAAGTTGTGATCGCGAAGTTCGCGAGCGACCGGGCCAAAGATGCGTGTGCCACGCGGCTCAAGGTTGGCCGGGTTGATCACGACGCATGCATTGTCGTCGAATCGAAGTGTGGAGCCGTCTTGTCGGCGGATCGCTTTTTTCGTTCGCACGATGACCGCCTTGATAACGTCTCCCTTCTTGATCGGCATATTCGGCGTCGCGATCTTGACAGACGCCACGATGATGTCGCCGACGCCTCCATATCGGGGCTGCGAACCCTTCAGGACGCGGATGCACATGACATCTCGCGCGCCCGAATTATCGGCAACCTTTAATCTCGTAAATTGCTGAACCATTGCTGTCTTCCCTTGTGGCGCCGGCTTTCTATTGGCCTGCGGTCCAACTCAAAACTCTCTTCCTGCTCGGGCTCATGGCCCTTACAAATTCTCTTCGATTAAGCAACGACTGCACGTTGCTTAATTTGTTGCGACGATAAATCGCGCAACAAAAGCGGGGCTGAAGCCCCGCACTCCAAAACTATCGGACCTTTTCGATGATCCGAGTGACGCGCCAGCGCTTCTCTCGGCTAATCGGTCTGGTCTCCATGATCTCCACGGTATCTCCGATGTCGCAACCGACCTCGTCGTGTGCCTTAAACTTCTCCGTACGCTTAACGACCTTGCCATACAGCGGGTGCTGCACGCGTCGCTCTACCTTAACGACAACCGTCTTCGACATGCGGTTGCTGCTGACGACGCCCTGTCGAAGCTTGCGCCGACCTCGATCCTGGCTCCCAGCCTCAACGGCTTCCTTGGGGGCCTTGGTCTTGGCGGCTTTGGGGGCTGCCTTCTTTGTTGACTTCTTCTCGGTAGCTTCGGGCATTAGTCGTTTCCTCGTTTCTTCTCGGCAATCAGCGTAAGGATGCGCGCGATATTATGCCTTCGGGCCTTCAACTGGGCCGTGTCAGTGATCTGGCGAAACACGAGGTCTCGTCGGGCTTTGTAAAGCGCCGCTCTCTCTTTTGCCGCGAGCTCTTCAAGCTCGGGGACCGATTTGTCTCGCAATTCTGCAGCTTTTAATTCCTTCATCTCAATCACAGCGACCTATTCGGTGCTCTCCTCTGCAGGCTCACCGGCAACCTCTTCACCAATCGTTGGCACGTCAGCCGATGCCTCATCGGTTGCGGCAGTTACGGCCTCATCCAGGGCAGCAAGCTCTGCAGCCTGTCGCCGAAGGGCTTTTGCGGTCATCACGAACGGCGTCTTCGGACCGGGTGAATCCGGGAAGTCGCGCAAAGTGACGAACTTGCAGCGCATCGGCATTTTGAAAATCGCCAGTCGCATAGCCTCTTTCGCCATCTCTTCAGAGACGCCTGCCATTTCAAACATCACACGGCCCGGCTTGACGACGGCTACCCATCCTTCGATGGCGGCCTTACCCTTACCCATACGAGTTTCGAGCGGCTTCTTTGTATAAGACTTCTGCGGGAAGATACGAATCCAGACCTTACCGCCACGACGTACGTGTCGCGTCATGGCGATACGAGCGGCTTCGATTTGTCTGCTCGTAATCCATGCCGGCTCCATAGCCATGATCCCGTATTCGCCGAAGGCGATGAAGTTGCCGCGAGTCTCCTGACCCTTCATGCGGCCGCGCATCATCTTTCTATATTTGACCCTTTTTGGCATCAACATGATGTGTTACTCCTCACTCCCAGCGGGGTTTGTCGTCTCCGCAGGCGCAGCCTTGGGCTCCGCCTCAGATTTGAGTACGGGTACTTCGGGAGCTGCTTCAGCGGCGGCAGGAGCGGACTCCTTCTTCGCCTTTACAGGCGCTTCGGCTTCGGCGTCGCGAGCTCGATTCTTATCGATTCGCTTTTCGGGAAGAACCTCTCCTCGATAAATCCAAACTTTAACGCCCACCGAACCGTAGATCGTGTGGGCAAATGTGACTCCGTAATCGATGTCTGCGCGGAGCGTATGAAGCGGAATCTTTCCGACTTTGTCTTGCTCGTTGCGGGCGATTTCGGCGCCGTTCAATCTTCCTGAAACGTGTACCTTAATGCCACGACCGTTCATGCGTACGGCGCGGGTCATCGCCTGTCGCATGGCACGTCGGTGGGATACACGTTTTTCGAGCTGGACCGCAATATTCTCGGCAACGAGTTGCGCGTCAAGCTCGGGCTGGCGGACTTCGGTGACGTTCACTTGAACGGCCATCGTCTTGTCCAACTTGCGCACCTTTCGGTTCAGGGTGTCTGAAAGCTCATTGATGCCTTCGCCCTTCTTACCAATGACAGCGCCCGGTCGGGACGTAAAGATCGTCGCCTTGATCCGGTTCGCTGCGCGCTCAATCTCGATACGGGAGATGATTCCCTTACCGATCTTGTTCTTGATGTATTCGCGAATCTGGTGATCCTGAAGAAGAGACTTATGGTAGTTCTTCTTGTTCTCGTACCAGTGGCTGTCAAAGCCACGGATAACACCTACGCGAAAACCGACTGGATGGATTTTTTGACCCAAATTTACTCCGCTCCCTCTTTGTTCTCTGAATCGCCTTCGGTTGTCTCAGGCGTCTCTGCCGCTTCCTCGACCGGGGCTGATTCTTCAGCGGCGGCTTCGGCAACGGTTTCTTCAACAACTTCCTCAACCGGCGCTTCAGCAGTGGTCTCTTCGACCGGCGCCGCTGCGGTGGCTGTTTCTTCTACGACATCTTCGACGGCGACCGGAGCTTCAGCAACGACCTCTGCGGGGGCTGCCTTCTTCTCTTTTGCCTTGGCCTTCTTAGCATCAGCGAATGACGGCCTCGGCTTTGGCTTGGTGCCATGAGGCTTAATCTTTGCTGGCGGCTCTGCATCTTCGACGACCACAGTGATATGGCTGGTCTTCTTCACGATGCGGAAAGCACGGCCCATCGCTCGAGCCTGAATGCGCTTCATTCTTGGGCCTTCGTCGATCATGATGGTCGCGATACGAAGATTGCCCGGAGACATCCCATGATTCTCCTGCGCGTTGGCCATTGCGCTAATCAGCACGTTTCGCAAAGCCTTTGCCGACTTGCTCGGGTGATAGCGCAGAAGAGAGACAACGTGCTCGGCGTACTTGCCACGGACTTCATCCGCGACGATGCGCACCTTGCGTGGCTGCACTCTCACATATTTTGCAACTGCTCGAACTTCCATTCCGTCTTATCCATAAGCCGATTTTCTCGGCGTGTAGGACGCTGCCTCCTCCGAGGCAAAATAGCGTCAAATTGTACCTTTTTCCACGAGCACCCCTTCAACCTGGGGCCTAGTGTGGCTATTCGATCTCAGCAATCTGCGACCCGGCTTTGTGGCTGATCGCGATTCGCCGTTCGCTTATCTGAGCCTCACCCCTCGATCCGGCATGCTGCCACCGTGTCCGCGATAGGTGCGGGTCGGGGCGAACTCGCCAAGTTTGTGTCCGATCATGTTTTCCGTGACGAACACGGCTACGTGCTTTCGTCCGTCGTGTACGGCGATCGTGTGTCCGACCATGTCCGGCGTAATTGTCGAACGGCGAGACCACGTCTTGATGATCTTCTTTTCTCCAGAGGCGTTCATTCTGTTGACCTTCTTCATCAGATGGTCATCAACAAAGAACCCTTTCTTTAAACTTCTTGCCATTTTTCTCCTGTGTTAACCCTCGCCCTTTTGGGCGGGCAGTGCACTTCTTTTTGGGGCCTTGTGGCTTTGGGTGTTCAGGCGTTCGGTTAGGAAAAGTTCCTTATGCCAAACGCCTTAATGCCCGAATGCCTACTTGCTCCCCCTCCGTCGAACGATAAATTTGTCTGTACGCTTGTTGTGTCGCGTACGCTCGCCAAGAGCCTTGTTGCCCCAACGGTCCACAGGCCCCTTCTTTCGGCCAACCGGCGATTTGGCTTCACCACCACCGTGTGGGTGATCGCGTGGGGACTTGACAACACCACGAACCTTTGGCTTGCGGCCTCGGCCTCGGTTGATACCGGCCTTGCCCATGCGCTCGTTTTCGTGTTGAGCGTTGCCGACTTCGCCAACGGTTGCGCGACAGTCGATGTGGACCATCCGCATTTCGCCGCTGGGCAGTCGAAGCGTGACGTAATTCCCTTCCTTGGCCATGATCTGAGCGGCAGCGCCCGCCGAACGGACCATCTGTCCGCCCTTGCCAGGCTGAAGCTCAATGTTATGGACGAAGTTACCGACAGGGATATTTCTCATCGGCAAACAGTTGCCGGGGAGGATGTCCGCATCGGGTCCGCTCTGAACATAGCTGCCAACTTCCAGGCCCTTGGGGGCAAGGATGTAGCGCTTTTCGCCATCGCGGTAGTGCAGCAAAGCGATTCGGCAGGTTCGGTTCGGATCGTATTCGATCGCGGCGACCTTGGCCGTGTAAGCGTCTTTATCGCGCTTGAAGTCCACGATTCGATAGCGGCGCTTGTTTCCACCGCCGCGCTGGAACATCGTGATGCGACCGGTGTGGTTTCGACCACCGCTCTTCGACATTTTGCCGAGAAGACCCTTCTCCGGTGGCTTCTTAGTGACCTCTTTATAGTCCGAGACGATCTTAAAGCGAACGCCTGGCGAGGTCGGTTTCATCTTGCGAGTGGCCATTTTTAGACTCCGTACTCCTCAAGCAGCTGGCCCTTCTTCAGGGTGATAACCGCCTTCTTTCGCACGGATGTTTTTCCGGCGATGGGGAAGGCGCGCGCTTTGGTGCGAACCTTTTTCGTCTTGCCATGGATCGTGATCGTTCGGACCTTTTCGACGACGAGCTTGTCGGCATCCTTGCGTCCGATGTTGTAGATCGACTCGAAAGCCGATTTGATCTGGATCTTGTTGGCGTCCGTTGCGACGATAAAAGTGTATTGCCGCTGGATATCCTCTTCCTTTTCGATGCGATGATCGCCATAGGAGAGGGATACCGACCGCTCGGTGATGAACGGCTTGATGATGATGGTATGCGGATCTCTAATCATTAGCCCCAAACCTCCTCTACCTTTGCCAGCGCGTCCTTGGCGATCACGATCTTGTGAGCGATCACCACATCGCGGGTGGAAAAGGCGACGGTTTTGGTTCCTTCGCCAGCCTTCGCCGGAGCCGTTCTGACTTCGACGTTGGGCAGATTCCGGAAACTTTTGTAGGTGGTTTCGTCGTAGCTGGGCAGAATAATCAGAACGCGCTTGACCTTATCAGCTCCTAAGGCTGCGAGGAACGCCTGCGCAGCCTTAGTTTTGGACTCTTTAAATGCGATCGCGTCGGCGACGATAACGTCACCGGCGTTGATGCGCGCGGCCAAAGAACCAAGGATCGCGGCTCTGCGCTCGCGCTTGTTCACTTTCTTATCGTAATCGCGCGGGGTGATCGCGAGCGCCATACCACCGTGGGCATAGTGCGGAGCACGGATCGTACCCTGTCGAGCGTTACCTGTCTTCTTCTGCTTGTATGGCTTTCGACCGCCACCTCGAACTTCCGACCGGGTCTTCGTCTTTTGGGTGCCCTGTCGAGAGTTCGACTCTTCTGCAACAACTGTGCGGTGGACGACGTGAACGCTAACCTCGGCTGAAGCAAGCGCTTTGCCAAGATCGACTGTGCCGACCTTTTTACCGTCTTTACCTTTGACTTCTAAACTCGCCATGGCTGTTACCTCTTCTTGATCACAACGAACGCGCCGTTCGGACCGGGGACCGATCCATCGACGAGAATAAGGTTTCGTTCGGTGTCGACCTTCACCACCTTCAATCCAACTTGGGTGACCTGCTCTGCGCCCATGTGTCCGGGCTTGCGGGTTCCCTTAAAAACGCGCTGCGGTCCAGTGGCACCGCTTGAGTTCGGCCGTCGGTGCGTCATAAAACCGTGGGTCATGTGCTGGCCCTTAAAGTGGTATCGCTTCACGCCACCGGCGAAACCGCGACCCTTGCTCTTTCCGGTTACGACGATCACATCGCCCTCGTTGAAGATATCCACTCCAATCTGCTGTCCGAGCTCAAACGCGCTTGTGTCGTCCACGCGGAACTCGCGCATGGTGCGCAGATTGGTGCCGACTCCGGCCTTCTTCAAATGGCCGTACTTCGGAAAAGTGAGCCTCTTATCGCTCATTTCGCCAAAACCGACCTGTACGGCTTTATAGCCGTCTGTATCTTCCGTCTTGATCTGGGTGACGTAAACCGGTCCGGCCTGAATGACCGTTACCGGGATCATCTTCCCTTCATCCGTAAAGATGTGCGTCATGCCAACTTTTGTGCCGAGTATTCCTGGCAGCATCAAACACTCCTTGGGCACCCCGAACCATCGGGATACAAGTTAAGTTCTTTCGTTCAGCTTCTTCTGCTCTTGGGCGATTCTTTTAGAACCGTTGCCCGGGTCAACTTGCTCGGGTCGGCATCGCCGCCAGCTTGAAGCCGTACGATTTCGTTCTCCGATTGCTCGGAGCGCGGGTCAGAGTTATACCCAATTGGAACAGGAAAAGGGAAACAGGGCCTATTGGGGGACGTTGGCAAGTTTTTGTCAGGTGGTCGGCAGGTGGTTGGCAAGTTGTCGGCAAATGGTTGGCAGGTGGCGTTGAGTGTTCAGGCATTCGGGCGTTTAGGCGTTCAGGTCCAAGAGTCGAATCTTTCGTCCTTGCTTCCATCGGGGAGCATCCAGGCTCGTTTCTCGTTCATTCAAACAAGTATTGCGTCTTTGCGACTTTGAGAGAAACAAAGTCGGCGGCGCAAATGCAGTCTTCTCTGGATAGGATAAATCTTTAAACTTTCAACATATGGACGCTGCCCTTGGAAAATCCAAGCCGTTCATAGAAGCCGTGTTTGAACGTGAAGAGAAATACAAAGGCCCCTGGCGCTTCTTCTCGGACAATTTCTATAGCCTCCTCCATCATCGCCGTCCCGATCCTCTTGCCCTGCCAATCGGGCAGCACGGCTACGTCCCAAATGCTGAACCAGCCGGGGGCATCGTACATGATTCGCGTCGTCCCGATCACTTCACCATCAGGGTTTATTGCCACGATGCCTTGCCAGGTGCGATCAAGAACTCCCTCCGGCGCGCCATCTTTATAGAAAGCGCTGCCTGCAACCGTGTCATATTCTTGCTGAGTTGGCATCCGGCGCACGATCTTCACTCCGTGGGGGAACTCGCCCGGTCCTTGCGAGAAATGCGAGGGGTCGCCGGCAAAGCGAAGATGGTATCCGCTCGGATCGCGGACGGTGTACTCCCGTCGGCCCCAAGGCTTGTCTTCAATCGCCGAGACGATCAACGCTCCGTTTTCAAGATGCTTGGCATAAAGTGAATCCACATCCTCGACGCTGATCCACTGCTCTTGGCCCTCGCTGCGCTCAGCCAGCTCCGGGTTGAGACTGAACATGAAGCTGACGTTGCCCCAGTTGGCTCCGCCGAAGTCGGGCGTATCACCCCACGTCCAGCTTGAGGTGAAGCCGAGGACGTCGGTGTAAAACTTAACCGTGGCCTGAATATCGGCAGTGGCCAGAATCGGCGATAGGCTAGTGATCACTTAGAAATCGTACCAGCCGAGACACGACTAGATTGGCGAGGCTTCGCTTGATTCGAGCTCTACCCCGACAAGGCAAATTCGGAGGCCGCCATTGCGTGGATCAAGGTTGTATCGAACGTGGGTATAGACACATCTTCGGCGCTGATGAGCATGGGAATCTCGGTGCATCCCAGGATCGCGCCCTCCGCCCCTTGATCTTTTAGGCTCTCGATGATTTGCACGTACCGGGCACGCGTTGCGTCAGAAAAAACGCCGAGCCCCATCTCCTCAAAAATCGATTTGTTGATGAAGTCGCGGTCTGCTGCATTGGGGATGAGCCACTCAATGCCCGACGCGCTGAGCTTGTCGCGATAGAAGTCCATCTCCATCGTATATTTCGTGCCAAGAAGCGCAACTCGGCTCAGGTTTTGTGCCTTGATGGCATCGGCTGTGGCCTCGGCTATGTGGATCACCGGAAGCGAGACTTTTTCCGTCACTTTGTCGGCGAAGAAGTGCATCGTATTGGCGCAAAGCATGATCCCCTCTGCTCCGGCCGACTTGAGCCGTACTGCTGCGTCAAGAATGAGGCTCTCGTTCTGAGACAGATCTCCCCCGCTTTGGTTCTGGACGACCTCTTGAAAGTCGAGTGAGACGAGGATGCACTTGGCGCTGCTCACACCGCCAAGCTTCGCGCTCGCAAGTTCGTTGAGGTGCCGATAATAAATGGCCGTCGAATGCCAAGTTGTGCCACCGATCAGACCCAGCCATTTCATAGTCAGAAGGATACCGGCGTCAGTCTTGACCGTGGCTTATGAATAGGCCGGAGAGTAAGGATTGTAAGGGGAAGTACGAGCTATCAGCGAACAGCTATCAGCTATCAGCTATCTGCAATCAGAGATCAGTTATCAGTTATTAGCGATCTGCCATCAGCGATCAGTTATCAGCAATCAGCAATCAGCAATCAGCAATCGGCAATCAGCAATCAGCAATCAGAAATCAGCAATCAGAGATCAGTTATCAGCGATCTGCCATCAGCGATCTAATAATCAAAAAATCGGAGATTGGACGAGCATCTTGTGCCCTTCCGATCTCCGATCTCAGATTTCTGATTTCTGATTTATTGTATCGAACTAGCTCTTGATCTCGATATCCACGCCGCTGGGAAGGTCGAGGCGCATCAGCGCGTCGATCGTCTTGTTGGTGGGCTCAAGGATGTCGATCAGACGGTTGTGGGTGCGAAGCTCGAAGTGCTCCATCGACTCCTTGTCGATGTGCGGCCCGCGAATCACGCAGAACTTGCGGATGTTGGTGGGAAGAGGAACCGGTCCGCAAACTCTTGCGCCGGTGCGCTTGGCGGTCTCAGTGATCTTCTCTGCAGAGGCGTCGATCAAGCGGTGATCGTACGCGCGAAGTCGTATTCTAACTTTCATTTGCCTTTGATACTCCTGTGTTTGCCGAAAAAACAGCCGTCCGGCAAAGACGACTCAACCTCCCGGCTCGGAGATAATACCACCAACCGGGTTGAACCTGATAAACCCTCGCAGTTAGTCCCATCTCAGACCATTGCAACGAAGAAGCCGCGTGGCCTGTTCTGCAAGTTGCCAAGACACAACGCATGCCCGTTTGGTGGCAGATCAGGAAGGGATCAGCTACCCCTGCATCGTTGCGACGCGGGGGTCGAAACGTCCGGTATCGGAAAAGTGTTTGAGCCTTGTTTCGGTCACCTTTGCGTACTTGGGTGCGAGCTCCGAAAACCCAGCCGTGTTGTTCTTATAGAATTCGTTCACAAGCAAAGGCGCTCGGGATGCGACTAGCCATTCAAACTCCTCGGGCGTCACACCAAGCTCCGCAGGAGCCGAGCCAAGCCCCCGCCAGTACGCCTCTTCGATCTCCTCGGCATTGGGGCTGATTCGGATGTAAAAGAGGGTGACGTACGCATCCATAACGGGAGTCCCCAGGATCGTATCGTCAAAATCGAAAACCGATAGCTTCCCTCGCATCCACTTTACGTTCCACATGTGCAGGTCGTAGTGGATGGGGATGAGCGCTGCTGAGTTTAGCTTCTTGACGAGCCTGTTCCCTTCGTTCACAACCTTGTGAAAGAGCGAATGATCCAGGTCAGGCATGTGCCGGTCGATCTGGTATTCATAGCCAAACATCACGTCTTTGATGGGCTTTAAACCGGCTCCAGCCGGCATTTGAAAGCCTGCTGCGTGCTCGTGCATTGTTCTGGTGGCCCTGCCCATCGCCTCGGCGGTTGCCGGCGCAAGGGGGATTCCCGCGTTCTTTCCTGGCAGCCACGAGTACAAGACCCCTCGGGCTTTACGGTTGAGTGGCTCTGACCACGCTTCGGCGATCTGAGCGCCTCCCTTGGTCGTTTGGGGAGTTGGCACGCGCAGATCGGTCTCGGCGCTCAGGGCGCTTACCCAAGCCACTTCGGCATTCATCTCCGCCTCGTCTCGAAGGGAGTTGGTGTTGATGCGCAGCGCGTACTTGCTGCCGTCGCTTGCCGAGACAGCGAAGGTGGTGTTAAAGCCGTGATTGATGAGTTTCAATTCTCGGATGTCGACGGGATACTGAGCAAGCAGATCCAACGCTGTTGACTTCAGGCGGCTGACCTGACCACGCTTTCCTAACTCATCAAAACTCTTTGCCATTCCATCCTTCCTTGCTTTCCAATTGAACTGTCAAAACGGTGTACCGAAACTGCAAGTTTTGTAACCGGGTCCAAGGGCTTGGATAGGATACAGCAGCCTCTCAAAAAAAGAGAACCCCAATGCACATGCATTGGGGTTCTTTTACACTTTCCAGAAGTCTTACTTATTCGTAAACCTTCGAGATGGTGCCAGCGCCAACGGTTCGACCACCCTCACGGATAGCGAACTTGGAGCCGATTTCCATAGCAATCGGCGAGATAAGCTCGATCGTCATGGTGATGTTGTCTCCGGGCATAACCATTTCGACGCCCGTCGGAAGGTTCAGCGTACCGGTAACGTCCGTCGTGCGGAAGTAGAACTGCGGTCGGTAACCCGTTACGAACGGGGTGTGGCGTCCGCCCTCTTCCTTCGACAGAACGTAAACCTCGGAGTCGAACTTGGTGTGCGGCTTGATCGAGCCTGGCTTACATACAACCATGCCTCGCTCAATGTCCTTTCGGTCTACACCGCGAAGGAGCAGACCAACGTTGTCGCCCGCCTGAGCCGAATCCAGAAGTTTGCGGAACATTTCAATTCCTGTACAAACCGTCTTCTTGGGCGCTTCCATAAGGCCGACGATTTCAACTTCTGTGTTGACCAAGAGCGAACCGCGCTCGACACGGCCGGTGGCAACCGTACCGCGACCCGTGATCGTGAAAACGTCCTCGACAGCCATAAGGAACGGCTTCTCGGTTTCGCGCTGCGGGGTCGGGATGTAGCTGTCGACAGCTTCCATCAAGTCGAAAACCGGCTTGAACGCAGGATCGTCAACGCCAGCGCCCTTCTCAAGCGCGTCGATGGCCTTAACCGCCGAACCCTTGATGATGGGGGTGTCGTCGCCTGGGAATCCGTACTTGCTCAGCAGATCTCGAACTTCCATCTCGACGAGTTCGATCAGCTCTTCGTCGTCAACGAGGTCAACCTTGTTGATGAAAACAACGATGTAAGGAACGCCAACCTGACGGGCAAGCAGGATGTGCTCGCGTGTCTGGGGCATCGGACCGTCGGTAGCCGAAACGACGAGGATCGCGCCGTCCATCTGAGCCGCGCCGGTGATCATGTTCTTGATAAAGTCGGCGTGTCCCGGACAGTCAACGTGCGCATAGTGGCGGGTATCGGTCTCGTACTCCTGGTGGGAGATGTTGATCGTGATACCTCGTGCCTTCTCTTCCGGCGCGTTGTCGATCTCTGCGTACGCAACCTTCTTGGCGAAGCCCTTGAATGCGAGGGCGCCGGTAATAGCTGCGGTCAGCGATGTCTTGCCGTGGTCGACGTGGCCGATTGTGCCGATGTTGACGTGCGGCTTATTTCTCTCAAATTTAGCTCGTGCCATTTATTTCCTTGTTCCTTTGTGGTTTGGGAGGGCGACCCGTCGCCCGACTTCGGTCTCACCCCAACCACACGGAGGGGTTAACGACAATCGGGTATTTTACCGGCTCACCCCTGCTAACCGCAACGTCATAGGCCTTCTAAGGGCGAATGTCCCCTTCAACCGAGTCTATCGTCAAAAAAAGTGCGTGCGATATGCTCGCGCGAAGTCGGTTGAGCACACTAAGAGGCATCGCACAAAGGAATACCTCCAAGCGTAACACTTGGAGGTTTTATGGTGATAACGGGGTGTTGTTACCGACCGCCCTGAGCCTTCGCCATGATTTCGTTCGCAATTCCTTGCGGAACCTCTTCATAGTGCGACGGCGTGACGTTCGGCATTGCTCGGCCTTGCGTAAGCGAACGCAGGGTCGTCACGTAGCCAAACATTTCTGACAGCGGAACGTGTGCATTCACGATGCTCGTGCCACCGAGCGCGGATTCCATGCCTTCGATGCGTCCGCGTCGTCCGTTGATGTCGCCAACCACGTCGCCGACGTTGCCTTCCGGCGTCGTGACTTCGACGTGCATAATCGGCTCTTTGATCACCGGATTGGCCTTTCTCATGGCCTCTTTGAAACCGATGACCGCCGCCTGCTTAAAGGCGTTCTCGTTCGAGTCAACTTCGTGGTAGCTGCCTTCCAAGACTGTGACCTTCACATCTACGACCGGATAGCCCGCCATAACGCCTGCGAGCAATCCTTCCCGGACGCCCTTTTCGATTGCGGGGATGTACTCCTTGGGGATTGATCCGCCGACAACCTTGTTCTCGAAGACAAAGCCACCGCCTGCGGGCAAAGGCTCAATCTCCAGCCAGCAGTGACCGTACTGGCCTGAACCGCCAGTCTGACGGATGAACCGGCCTTCGGCCTTCGCCTTCACGCGAACCGTCTCGCGGTAGGCAACCTGCGGCTTGCCCTGGTTTGCCTGAACACCGAACTCTCGGTTGAGACGGTCGACGATGATCTCAAGGTGAAGCTCACCCATTCCTGAGATGATCGTTTGACCGCTCTCCGCGTCGGTGTACATTCGGAAAGTCGGGTCCTCTTGGGCAAGTCGAATCAACGAAGTCGAAAGCTTCTCTTGGTCGGCCTTGCTCTTTGGCTCAATCGCGATCTGGATAACCGGTTCGGGGAACTTGATGCTCTCCAAAGCGATCAGATCGTTCTCGGCACAAACCGTATAGCCCGTACTGACATCACCAAGACCGATGACGCCTACGATTTCGCCGGCACACACCTCATCGAGGTCGTTGCGGCTGTTGGCATGCATCTCAAGGATACGGCCGATGCGCTCGTTGCGGATTCGGAATTCATTGGTTTGCGGGTCGCGATACGCGATGGCAACCGGTGATCCCTTCTTGAGGGTTCCCGAATACACGCGGATGTAGCTAAGACGTCCTACGTGCTTGTCGCTCATGATCTTAAAGACCAGAGCTGAGAACGGCTCTTTATCGTCGGCCTGGCGGACGAGCACTTCTTCCGATCGCGGATGAACGCCCTTCACTTCGCCAACGTCAACCGGCGACGGGAGAAACTCGACAACAGCGTCGAGCATTGCCTGGACGCCCTTGTTCTTGAACGCTGAGCCCGAAAGAATGGGGACGACTTTGTTCGCCAGTGTGCCCGTTCGCAAGGCTGTGCGAATATCCGCTTCCGAAATCTCTTCACCTTCGAGGAAGCGCTCCATGATGGAGTCGTCGAAATCGGAGATCGACTCAATCATCTTCTCGCGCCATTCGACCGCCGAGGCACGGAGGTCGTCAGGGATCTCCACGATCTCAGAGGTCTTGCCGTCATCGGACATATACATCGTCGCCTTCATCGTAATGAGGTCGATGTAGCCTTTGTACTGGCTCTCTGCGCCGATGGGAATCTGAATTGGGGCGGCGTTTGCGCCAAGGCGTGCCCGGAGCTTCTCCACAACCTGGAAGAAGTCAGCGCCGAGACGGTCCATCTTGTTGACGAAAGCGATTCGGGGAACCTTATACTTATTCGCCTGACGCCAGACCGTTTCGGACTGCGGCTGAACGCCACCGACCGCACAATAGACAGCTACAAGCCCATCGAGGACGCGGAGCGAACGCTCGACTTCAACGGTGAAGTCAACGTGTCCGGGTGTGTCGATGATGTTGATCTTATGCTCGGGCTTGTCCTTGTCGGAGCCTGACCAGAAACATGAGGTTGCCGCCGAGGTGATGGTAATCCCTCGCTCCTGCTCCTGAACCATCCAGTCCATGGTTGCCGCACCGTCGTGCACCTCGCCGATCTTGTGGGATCGCCCAGTGTAATAGAGGATGCGTTCGGTTGTGGTCGTCTTGCCCGCATCAATATGCGCGGCGATACCGATGTTGCGAACCAGATTTAAAGGGTGGCTTCGAGGCATAGTAACTCTTTTTCAAAAAACAAAAAATGAAAACTTAGAATCGGTAGTGGGAGAACGCCTTGTTCGCGTCTGCCATGCGGTGCGTATCCTCACGCTTCTTGACCGAGCTTCCCTGCCCGTTCGAGGCATCTATAAGCTCTCCGGCCAATTTTTCAACCATGGTTTTGCCAGCGCGCTTTCGCGTGTTTTGGACGAGCCAACGCAGAGCGAGGGTTCGGCGACGGTCCGGGCGGACCTCCATCGGAACCTGATACGTCTGTCCACCAACACGTCGGGGACGTACTTCGACAGTCGGCATCACATTGTGCAAAGCCTTCTCGAACACGTCGATTCCGGACGCACCCGTGCGCTCCTCGACGAGGCTGAGCGCGCCGTAGAAAATCTTCTCGGCGACGGTTTTCTTACCACCCAGCATCATGCGGTTGATAAAGCGTTGGGCCATCTCCGACCCGTAAACGGGATCGGGGAGGACGATTCTCTTAGGAACTGCACCTTTTCTCGGCATAACTTAAATCCTTACTTCTTCGCTCCGGCCTTGGGTCGTTTCGTGCCGTACTTGGATCGGCCCTGCATACGGTTGTTCGTTCCCGCTGTCTGCTGGGTTCCACGGACGATATGGTAGCGAACGCCGGGAAGGTCCTTGACGCGGCCACCGCGAACGAGCACCACAGAGTGCTCTTGCAGGTTGTGTCCAACACCGGGAATATATGCCGTGACCTCGATACCGTTCACCAAGCGAACACGGGCAACCTTCCGCAGAGCCGAGTTCGGCTTCTTCGGGGTCATCGTTCGCACAACGGTGCACACTCCGCGCTTCTGCGGATTTGATTTCAATGCCGGGGATTTACTCTTGACCTTCGGCACTCTTCGTCCTTTTCGGACCAATTGGTTTACTGTCGGCATAATTCACTTAACCGTTCCGTCACGACCCATCTGGAGAATCAGGGCTCTGTTTTGGCAACAAAAAAGGTCCCTATCGTTTGCGCCGGACAGGGGCCTCAGGCTCGTTTTTGCTCGTTTTCGAACTCGTTCCGCAACCTTTGGCGACTCGCCATGCGCCTCCTTAGACGTGACTATTATCTTTCCGCAAAGGCGGAAAAATCCAGGGGGAAGTATGCCCCAGCAGACTCGGGCGTGTCAAGTGGACGGACCCAAATGGAGGGTCCTTCGGCCTGATAACAGGACGCATTGCGTCCGACCGTTGCAGTTGTTCCCTTGTCAGTACGGACCAATCGCGCAGGAAGATGCGCAAAAGATACCGATTGTCAGGCGCTGAATGTCAGCCCTACACAGGGGCTTCTATCCTTTCAAATCTCGGAGCGTTCTGTCCACGAGCTGCTGCATGTTGGCAGGCAGTTTTTGTTTGCTGAGAGCTTCGACGTCACCAATCATCTCCTTGTCGGAATAGGTTCTTATCGCCCCAAGCGCCGCTGAAACGGCATCCCACTCCTTGAGTTTCAGAGTGGCACGGAGGATGCCTCTGATTTCGCCATTCAGTTTCAGACTCGCCATGGCCCGAATTCCGACGACCCGCACGGCGGGATTGGCGCTCTTGGCGGCGTTCATGACGGCGGCTGTTGCCTCTGGCTTGTCTACCGTCGTCAAGGCGCCCAGCGCCCGCGCACGAATCTGCTCTCTTAGGCTTGACATCGCCGCAGCCTTCAGGAATGTCTGGGTGTCCTCCTTCGGGTCGAGTACCCCAAGCGCCGCAAGAACAACGCTGTACGGCTGGGCATCCGAAACCAACGCACGAATAGCGCTACGGTCCGATACCGGCATTCCAGGTTGTCCTAACACTCGCACCGCTTCCGTTCTCCTTCCGAAGTCGGGATGGGTGAGTTCGCTTCGGAAGAACAACAGGGTCGCAGGGGCCGCCGCTTTGGCGAGCGCGGAAGTAGAATTGAACACTGGAAACTGCCCCCGGTCCGACTCCAAAAGTCTAAGCGCAGCGCTGATCATTGTCGCATCGGGGGAGTCGGCGAGCATCAAGTTCAGCGCAGCACGGCGATCGATTGGATTAGGCGCATAGCGAGCAATGGACTCAGCCTCATCGGCGGCGAAGGAATGCTTCATCTCGCGGAGGAAGTCGTGATCGGGGTCCAGAATAACCGCGTCCGGTTTTTGCGTGGTTTTGAACTTGAACTCCTGTTCTGCATCGGATAACGTGAGCGCCTGACTCGTCACTTTTGAGCCGGAAATGAAGCCAACCTTGGTCGGAATGCGATAGATCGGCGTTCCGTCTTCGGTGCCCTGCATCTGTCTGACTTTCAGAACCACTTCGTTCGTATCGTTGTAGCTCCACTCGTATTCGATTACGGGATGTCCTGGCTTGTAAACCCATTGATCCCAGAACCATTCCAGGCTGAACCCGCAAGCATCCGTCATGGCCTGGCAAAGATCGTCGCTGACGACCGGCTGGTTGGCGTGCTTGAGCAGATAGGCTTTAATCCCAACGAAGAAAGCTTGATCGCCGATCATTCGCCTCAGGGTATGCAGAACCGACGCTCCTTTGGGATAGGCGTGGCTGTCGAAGACTGAATCGGGATTGGCGTACATCTTCGTGACCAACGGGCGCTTGTAGCGTCTCGCCTCGTTGAAGTAGCCCTGCATATTCCCTTCGACCGACTCGGCGTAACCCACCGCACCCCGAGCATGTTCAAAGTAGAGCGCTTGGAAGAAGGTGGCAAAGCTCTCGTTCAGCCAGATGTGCGACCAGTCTTTGCACGTCACATAATCGCCAAACCACTGATGCGCGAGTTCGTGGGCGTTGAGGCCAGACATGGTCATGAAGCCGGCTCTCGGATCGGTCAGCGCACCCTCGCCCAGGGTCGTCGCGCTCACGTTCTCCATGCCTCCGCCAAAGTCGTACATCGCGTTCTGTGCATATTTGGGCCACGGATATTTCAGCCCAGTCACCTTGGAGAAGAAGCTGAGCATGTCCTTTGTGTCGTCGAACGAGCCGGGGATGAGATGCCCCTTCCCTTTCGGCACGACGTACCAAAGGTCGATCCCTTGCCAAGTGTCGCGCCCGATATCGAACGGACCGCCGACCAGTGAAATCAGATAGGTGGCATGCGGCTGGCTCATCTTCCAGTGCCACGTCCGCCGCCCGCTCTTGACCGTGTCGCTCACCAGACTGCCGTTCCCGATCACCGACCAGCCCGCATCCACCGTCACTACCGATTCCGAAGTTGCAAAGTCGTTGGGATAGTCCCAGGTGGGGCACCACTGGCGGTTGGTCAGCGTCTCGCCCTGCGTCCAAAAGCCGACATGGCTAGGGTGCGAGTCGTTCGGCTCGATCCAATGCCACCCGCCCCCTTCGGCAAAGTGGCCTCCCTTCTGATCCTTCGACGAGTACTTGATGACGATCGTGCTTGCCTTGCCGCGTACCGTCGGTGGGCACGAGACATGTAGATCGTCCTTGTCGCGGCGGTAGTTGACGGTCGCCCCGTCTAGCGTGACCGAGCTGATCGTCAGCCCCTCCCACGCATGGAGCATCACCGACGTGAGCCCGCTCCTCAGCGGCGCGTATGTGTTCTTGACCACGCCGCTGTACACCCGGTTCGGATAGTCGATATCCAGTGTGACGGCGACATGCTTGAGGTCGAACGTGCGGTCCGGGGCGTAGTGGATCTTCGCTGTCGGAGGCTGGAAGGGGTTTCTCTGGGCAGCGCTTATTGCACAGACGCAAAGACAGGCAAGAATGGCGACGGGAGTTCGGAACATACCGAATGGAGTATAGCCACACACCAGCTTGAATCTGTACAAGCTCTCACACACTTTACACAGGCTGGAGGAACCGCTCTCTCGGTTCCGGTGTGGAGTGCGGCACCTCAGTGCCGCTTTGTCCTGCCAAGATTCGTCCGAGGTGTCTAATACGACCTATAGGACATCTAAGACCTATTCAAAGGGCCCCCCACGCCCGAATGCCTGAACGCCTGAACGCCCCAATGCCTCACGCCCAACGCCCAACGCCCAACGCCCCACGCCTCACGCCTCACGCCTCACGCCCAAGTACAATCAACTCCCTATCATGTCAGAAGAGCTATCCCTGCGCGAATTGCGACTCCAAAAGCTCGCCCGAATGCGCGAGCTGGGCCACGATCCGTACGCGATTGAGAAATTTGAGCGCACGGATTCGGCCCAAGGTCTTCTCGAAAACTTCGAGGAGAACAAACAGGTCGCCTTTGCAGGTCGTGTGGTGAGCTACCGTTTGATGGGTAAGGCGGGGTTTGCTCACCTCAGCGACGGAGACGGCAAGATTCAGATCTACTGCCGAAAGGACGACGTCGGCGAAGTGGGCTGGGAGCTTTATCACCTGCTGGACATCGGCGATCACGTTGGCGTGAAGGGTTATCTTTTCGTCACGAAGACGGGCGAGAAGTCGATCCACGTCAGCGAGCTGATCCCCCTCAGCAAGTCGTTGCAGGTGCTCCCGCTCGGCAAGACGCAGGAGGTCAAGGACGACGAAGGCAACGTCATCGGCACGAAGACTTGGTACGAGCTTGAAGACGTTGAGCAGCGATACCGCCATCGGCATCTCGACCTCATCGTCAATCCCGATGCACGTAAGGCGCTGATCAACCGTGCCCGTATCGTCTCGGCGGTGCGCCGATACTTCGATCAGAACGGCTATCTGGAGGTGGAGACTCCCTTGTTGCAGGTTGTGGCGGGTGGCGCTGCCGCACGTCCGTTCAAGACGCACTACAACGCCTACGATCTGGAAGTCAAGCTTCGTATCTCGCTTGAGCTGTATCTAAAGAGGCTCATCTGCGGCGATATTCCGGCGGTCTATGAGATCGGGCGCGTGTTTAGAAATGAGGGCGTGTCGAACCGCCACAACCCGGAGTTCACGCTGCTGGAGTTTTACGAGTCGTACACGAACCTCGAAGGGATGATGCGGCGGGTCGAGGAGCTGTTTGCGTTTGTCGCGATAGAGGTTTATGGTTCGGCACACGTTCAACTCGGACACGAGGACGAACCCTGCTCCGAGTTCACATACGACTTTTCGAAGCCCTGGAAGCGGGTCAGCCTGCTCGAAGAGATCGAACGTCACACCGACCTCACGGCGGAAGAGCTTTCCGATCTGGAGCTAGCCAAGAAGGCGATGGTCGCCAAGAGCGTGGTGGACAAGGCCCACGAAGTCGGCGGGCACATCAGCCTGGAGAAAGAGGACAACTTAGGCGGCTTGATTGAGAAGCTGCTTGAGGTCTTCGTTGAGCCAACTCTTCAGGAGCCGACCTTCGTCGTCGGCTATCCCATCGAGACTTCGCCCCTTGCCAAGAAGGAGCCCGGCAATCCACGCATGACCCGGCGGTTCGAGGGCTACGTTTTAGGACGTGAGATCTGCAACGCTTTTAGCGAGATCAACGACCCGGTCGATCAGAAGGAGCGGTTTGAGCAGCAAGGCAAGGAGCTGGCCAAGGGCGACGAAGAGGCACACCCCTACGATGAGGAGTTCCTTTATGCCTTGGAAGGTGGCATGCCTCCGACAGGCGGTTGCGGGATCGGAATGGAGCGATTAGCGATGATCCTCACCGGCGCCGACCACATCCGGGAAGTGATGTTCTTCCCGATGATGAAGCCGAAGGAGGAGTGAGCGGGCGTTGGGGCGTTGGGGCGTCGGGCGATCCATTTCTCCAACCGCTTGCCGTGGAGGGTCAATAGATTTTAGATTGACGATTTTGGATTGGCGATTGCAGAGTCTATTTCGCGCAGAGTTCGCAGAGGATGCAGAGTTTTGGAATGCGCCTATGTAAACTTTGTGTCTCTGCACGAGAGTTGTTCGTTTTTCGCCAAGGTGCAAAGCTATAGCAGAAAACCTCGATGGCAGTTAGTCCTGCCTACGCATCAACCGGAATCATGAATCCGCTACTTCGGGAGATGGATCGTTAACGGCAGAAATCCACCTTCTACCCTCGACACCATGACCTGCAGACATGCAAAATGGCACAGAGTCTCGGGAACAGCTGATTCTAGGAGTTTTAATGCAGTACTACGTTAAAGGCACAGATGGGCAGGACTACGGCCCTGTGAGCATTGACCAGCTCAAGCAATGGGTCACCGAGAACCGGGTTCATCCCGACACCCAACTTAGGGACTACCATACCAACGAAATCAAGCCCGCCCGCAACATCCCCACCCTCTTCCCTAATGCCGCGCCGACTTCACAGATCCCGGGCACGACGTACGGACCAAATCTTCAATCGGGCCAAGCCTACAAGTATCCGACCGAGGAATCGGTCTGGCCGTTCTTGTGGGTGATCGGTGAGGCCATTCTCGGCATTGTTTTCTTCTTTGTCTTGCACAGGCTTGGAATCATCTTCGCCGGGTTTGCCATGTACAACGCTGTGCGTCTGCAATCCAGGGGCAGCAAGTACGGCGTGTTTGGGCTTGTTTTTGCCGGGGTCTGCTTGCTTGCAGTTGTGGCGGGTTGGATACTTCGGCTGAGCGGCGCGGGGCTGTAGACGATTTTACAGCTGCTGAAACAGCCAGTTTCCAAAGCCATAAGTAAATAGAAAGGCGCAGGCATATGCCTGCGCCTTTCTATTTACCCATAACCCTTACGGCCTTTTTAAATCGCGATAACCGCGTGGGTGGGTCGGGGCATTGCCCCGGTAGGTGATGCCCGGCGTGTGAGTTCGATCAGACTTCCCGTCTCATCGACCCATCGGAGCTTGAGATGCCACATATCGACCTCTTCAAGCTTGAGCGCCCAAATCTCACCGCCTTGAGTGTCTAGCGTCAGATAGTATGCGCCGTTCACGGGTACCACCGCGTACCTGCCCTTCAGCGCCAGATTCTTCTCGAAGCAGACCAGTTTGAATCCGCCGTCAAGATCGATGGTCAGTTCAAAGCCCTTATGCTCGTCTTGGACCACCCACGTACCAGCGAGGGCTTTCCTGAGCGGTGCATATGTGCGGTGCCAGATTGTTTTATATTTTTCTTGCTCGCCTAAAATCATGTGTAGTGCCGAGTTCATGGGTCTTCCTCCACTTTCACTCGCTTAAACGCATCTATTGGTATGCAGGGTCACCAACTTTTGAGAAATAGGCGCATTGTCCTGGAAAGATTCTTAACAATGTGGGACATCGTGCACATCGCTGGGGCTTATGATCCCCCTTAGTTGCGATGGGAACTAATACAGCCCCTACTTTGCGTACAGTTGTGAATAGGACAGGTGTCTTAATGACATCTTAATGTGTCGTCCTCAGATCATCTGCGGACCGTCTCGCAGGATTGTTCCACCCATCGCCACGCTCTGGCCCCGATACGCCACTGCGATCTGTCCGGGGCTTACCGCTCGGACCGGCTTATCAAACACCAACTTAGGCACAGGTCCTGTGACCAGCGTCGCGGGCTGCGGGTCCATGTTGTAGCGAATCTTCGCCACCACCCTGAGGGATTCGCCGTCAGGATCGGCTACGCCCCAGTAAGGCTCGCCAACGAGAACGTCGGTCTGCAAGAGCATTCTGTCGTCGTCGGAGACCGTTACTCGGTTCGAGGCAGGATCAACGCCCAGGACATAGAGCGGCTTGCCCGAACGCACGGTCAACCCCAGCCCTTTGCGCTGGCCCACGGTGTAATCGGCAACGCCCTCATGCTTGCCAAGCACCTTTCCATCGGCATCGACAATCTCACCCTCTTTGAACGTGTCAGGACGGTTCTTGCGCAAGAACTCCCGATAGCCCCCGGCCTCGCTTACAAAACAGATCTCCTGCGAATCCGGCTTCCCTGCCACGTGCAAGCCAAGCTCTGCCGCCATCGCCCGCGTCACGGACTTGTCGGGAAGCTCGCCCAGCGGGAACCAGCTCTGGCTCAGCTCCTCCTGCCCAAGCATATAAAGCACGTAGCTCTGGTCCTTCTCGCTGCCCCGCGCCTTCATCAGCCGATACCGGCCCGAAGCCGCATCGCGCCGGATTCGCGCATAGTGCCCGGTCACCAAAGTCTTGCACCCCAGCTCGTGCATCTTCTCCATCAGCGAATGGAACTTCACCTTCTTGTTGCACTGCACGCAGGGGTTCGGGGTTCGTCCCTCGGCATATTCGTCCATGAAGTTCTTGATGACGGCCTGCTTGAACTCCTCCTTGAAGTTGATGACGTAATGGGGGATGCCGAGCATCCGCGCCACGCGACGGGCGTCTTCGACGGCCCCGAGAGAGCAGCATCCCGCGTGACGGGGATCGGTCTGGCTCTCCTGCCAGATCTGCATCGTCATGCCGACAACGTCATAGCCACGCTTCACCATGAGCGCAGCGGCAACGCTGCTGTCCACCCCGCCGCTCATCGCAACGAGGATCGGTCCTTTGTTCTTGAGGTTCACTTACCCCCTAAGATATCCTGCCACTTCTTACTTTCGACGAGGGTGTCTAGGTCTGCCTGCCCAAGAACGACGATTTTTCCGTCTGGCCAGATCACAAAATACGTCGGCGTGGCGTTCAATCCAAGCTTGTCTGCATCATTTCTGTCGGACCAAACCTTATCAAACCACGGGCCCTGATCGCCGTTCATTGCCTGAGTGATGAGGGAATCCTTGAGCCCGACTAAACCGGCGGCTGCAGTGATTTGCTCGTCAGCAACAAGCTTCTTCGATGGGTCCATGATGATATCCATGAACTCCCAGAACTTCCCTTCTCCTGCGGCAACCTCGCTCACGAGTGCGGCAGGGAGCCCCTTCTCGTGACCCGGCATTTCCCAGAGTGGATAGTGTCTGAAGACGAATTTTAACTGCGGGTATTTCTTGGTCAGGCCCTTCATCTTCGGATAGCTTCGGCGACAACTTGGACACGAGAGGTCGGCAAACTCGACGAGGGTGACGATGCCATTGGGATTGCCGGCAACGTGGGGGTTTTGACCGATGATCGTGGGCAATAGACTCGGTTCGATATCGCGCATCATCGACTTTGGCTTCATCATCGAGCCAACCATCATAACCGAGATGGCTGCCGCAAATAGGGAACCGCCTATGATCCCAATGTCAGGCATACTTGCGCCCTTGGTTTCTGGAGCCTCCGCACCCATGAGCAGATAGTGCGTCACGAACAGGAAGAACATTATAAACGCAGAGCCGACGCACCATTCACACATGGCCTCAACAATGACCCTCGAATAAATGATGAGGCCGAGGCTTGTGAGTGCACCAAACGCCGCCATGCCGAACGTGAGCTTTGTATAGGCTTGGCTTTCCTTAAAGCCGACAAAGATCCGAGCGACGGCAAACGCCAAGAAAACGATGTAAGCCAGCAGACCGATCGCGGCGAGGGGCACTGGGCCGATCATTGCCACTACAGAGTCAGTCACTTTGGCGCAACTTACAGTCATTGAGCATGGGGCAAGGGCGTTCGAATAGTGCGCCAGCGTTAGAACGCCAGCGATGAACATGCCGATACTCGACAGGATGATGATTGCTTGGTTAAGACGGATCGCCTTCACGACAGAGAAGTATAACGAGTTCTTGCCCTATTAAGTTCGCGCTCAAGGGAAACCCCGCCGTCTTGACGGCATGAAACCGTCCAAAAGGTCAGGATTTGCCGGTCCTATCGTGCGGAACAAATCGATCCCAACCGAAGACTTAACTGTCAGGACACGATGAAATGAAACTTGGGCAGCGAATCCACAATATGACCGATATCGGACGCCGAATCTCTCTCGGGCACCTCAAGCGTTGCCCGGTGTGCGGCACCGTCAATTCAACACAGACTCACGAGTGTGTGATGTGTCGCTGGCATGGAGAATTCGATCACGACCATGAGTCGATTGAAATGGGCCTGACCGAACTCTTTGACAAGTGTCCAGACCTCGCCGAGGTTGTGCTAACGATCCCAACAAAGCGCAAAAGGCGCGGCCTTGTCAGTTGGTTTGGGATGCTCCGGTGGATCCTGCGAGGCAGAATCGACCTCAAAGTTTAACGAGCGGCTGGATCAGCGGTTGGACTTGTCGAAAAGCGGTGACAACTGCGGGGTCGAACTGTGTTCCCGAGCATCGCTCAAGTTCATCAAGCGCTTCGCTGTCCGATTTTCGATTGGGCCCGACAAAGCACATCACATCAAAGGCTTCCGAAACCGCGATGATGCGAGCGCCCAACGGAATGTCTTCGCCTTTGAGTGAATCGGGATATCCCCCGCCATCCCAGCGCTCATGGTGATGTTTGATCATCGGCACACACGGAGCGAGATACTCGAAAGACTCAATCACACGGAGAGCCAAGATCGAATGTAGGTGAAGGGTCGCAATCTCTTCTTCGGTCAGCTTTCCGGCTTTATCGAGAAGCGCCGAGTCGATGTGAACCTTGCCCACGTCGTGGAGTTCGGAAGCTCGTCGAACGTTGATGAGTTCTTCATCGCTCATCCCCATCTTCTCTGCCGTCGCTGTCGCGTAAACGGAAACACGCTCGGCGTGATCGCCCTCTCCAGACGAGTGCATATCCAGCGCCCGCAGCAGGCTGCGAATGGCGTCGTTCTGAGACTTCTGCATCGCGTCTGTAATCAGACGATCAATATCTTGAGAATCAGGGGTCACAAAAGGGATAACGCTTTTTCGACCCTCAAAAGTTCACTACGATCTATCGTTCGAGGGTCAAGCCAGACGATATCGCGTTCGATTCGGGTTAAAATTGCAGGTCTTCCCGTTCTCAATTTGCGAGCCGTTGCAATAGGATCGGCGGTTTTGAGACCGAGCCTCCACGTCGGGATTCCCGCTCCGGGTGCAGAGCCACCGCCGACTTCGGTGAAACCCTGTGAAACTAGGCTCTCACCCTTGAAAGCCCTTTTAAGCCGCTGAGCATCTCGTTTGACGGAATCGAGGGGTTTTGAAAGGTAAGCAAGTGTGGGAATCTCATTCTGTCGTCCTGTTGAATAGAGCCGAAGCGTCTCCTCAAGGGCGGTAAGCGTGAGCTTGTCGACGCGAACTGCTCGCGCCAACGGGTGCTTGCGAATCTTTGCGATGGCTTCTTTCCGTCCAAGGATGATTCCGGCCTGTGGGCCGCCCAAAAGCTTATCGGCGCTCGCCGTGACGACATCAGCTCCTGCAGCCACCGCTTCTGGCAAAGTCGTTTCGTGCGGCAGCCCATACTCGGCGATATCGATGAGGCAACCGTTGCCCATATCGTCTATGATGAGAAGCCCTTTTTCGTCAGCGATCTTCCGCAAACTCTCTGCGGAAACCCCTTGCGTAAAACCTACGACGCGGTAGTTGCTGGGATGACAGCGTAGAATGGCGGCGGTTTCTTCGGTGATCGCATCTTCGTAGTCAAAGACATGAGTCTTGTTTGTGCAGCCAACCTCCACAAGTCTGCAACCGCTCTGCCGCACAATGTCCGGCATACGAAACGATCCGCCTATCTCGATCATCTGCCCACGGCTCAAGATCACCTCTTTTTGCGCACACAGCGCGCATAGAGCGAGGAGGACTGCGGCGGCGCAATTGTTGACCACATGAGCATCCTCCGCGCTTGTAAGGGCCAATAAGAGGGCTCGAACGTGGTCTTGGCGGTCACCTCTCTCCCCAGAGGCAAGGTCAATCTCGGTGGCGACGTGGCTCCCGGCAACTTCGGAGAGCCTTCTCTGAACGCTGGGTGCAAGTCGGGCACGTCCGATCCCTGTGTGCAAGATCACCCCGGATGCGTTGATAACTTCGACCAGTGAGGATGCGACCAGCGATTCGGCTTCGTTGACCGCGAGTTCGATAGCTACTCCGTTTTGGGGGCTTTTTCCTGCCTGCACCATCGCTCGCATTTTTGCGACGGCTCCGCGAGCCGCGGCCGTGCGAACGGCAACAGGGTAACCGCTCAAGGCGGATTCCCGGCTGAGGGCATCAACTTTAGGTAAGTCGCGAAGTTCCATACGCGACATTTAGTTTAGCAATGTTATTCGCCGTAACGAGCCAATTCGGGCGGGCGTCCGGGGCTTCCAGGCCCTGAGCGGGTTATCACCACGGTCTGATTTCGCTCTTGGCGTGTGTTGCTGTCATAGATTGTGAGCAGGGCGGTCACGTTAAGCTGTGTGTCTACTCGGAAGGTCGATTTCGCCCAAACCACCGACCTTGGATCGATCTGTACTGCTCCGGTTGGTGGTGCGCCTGGGCTGGGTTTATCTTGCTGTTGAATGCGAAGCCAGGCCACAAATGCAGCCGCAGCCTGATTTTTGCTGACCATCGAAAAGTCGCGTTTCTTGCTGGCGGGATCAAGCGCCTCTAGCAGTTCGGGTTCGGTCAACTCTTTGATGAGAGCGATCCTGGTCTCCACCGCCTGTACAAAAGAGGCCTGCTTTTGTTTATCAACGTTCGCTATCGTCATTCGAAGCGTCCGCTCCGCCCGCTTGCCAAACTCGGGACCGTAGGGCAAGATGGTGGACTCTTTGAGTGTTGTCTTTAGGTGTCCGCCAACCAGTTTGGCAAGCTTCACGAGGAAATCACGTTCAGGCATCTCCTCAATTCTCAAAGAAAGTCGGAGCGAGCCTAACACTGGGTGGATCACGAGCTTCTTGGAGAACGGTAACGACGTCAGCGATTCCAGCTTAACGGTCTGAGTGTCAAGCATCTTTATCGTGACTTTCCCATCCTGTACCGTTTCAGCGGGAAGGCGTATATCGGAAATAGGATAGGTGGTCTTCAACTGAACATACACGCTCAAGGCCTCGGGCTGAATCATGCTGTCGAGGAAAGTCATCTCTACCCCAGGCATCTTCAGCATCGTTTCCGACGACCGGAAAGCAGAGACAATCGTGTTAATGTCAGCAGGGTCAAATTCGACTTTTGGAATTCTCGCAGGCGTGGCTTGGCAGACCATCACAGCTTGCTTTGTTTCGTCGAAAAGCTTATTCGCAAAGGCGTTGGGAGCGCCCCCCGAAAAAGTAAAAGCGGCGAGCGCCGCAGTGGCAACAATCATAGTGTCCTCGATGGCATCTGTGCTTTAGACGAAGACAGATGCCATGAGTTATGACAAAGGCTTAGAATCCTCTCAGAGGGCGACTATCCTCGCCCACGACGCGACGTTCGGGACTGCGTCACGGTGTAGCGCACTTCGTTTTCGCGCCGTGAAACCGGATCGACGAGCACAAGTTCAGCCGAAAGATTCAGCCGACTGTCCACTCGGAAGGTTGAGCGCTGCCAATCGACATACCGGAGATCAACGATTCGCGTTCGGCTGCGTCTGCCCGAAGTTTGCGCCTCTTGCATAGCCATCTGAACCCATCGTACAAACACTGAGGCGGTTCTTTGCTTCGTCGATATCCAGAACTCGGTTCTAACTGATCCGTCGAGTGCGTGAAGTAGTTCTTGGGGATTCATTTCTCGAATCATCGCGATGCGCGCCTCGACTCCTTGGAGCATCAGTTCGTTGCCGTTTGGATTAATGTCTCGAACTGATGTGCGAAGTGTGGTTTCCGCTCGCTTGCCGAACTCGGCAACATAGGGCATGATCGTCAACTGTTGCTCAGTGGAGAGAAGGTGCCCTCCAATCAACTTGGCTACCTTGATTAGAAACTCCCGTTCCTCCATCTCTTCAACACGAATTGCAAGCTGTAGGTTGCCAAGGACGGGATGGATACGGAGCGGGCGTGACAGTTCAAGATTTGCAAGGTCTTCGACGCGGATGACCTCATTCTCTTTCAGTTGGATCGTGATCTTGCCATCGTTTACGGCATCCGCATCCAGTCTGGCGGTACGTGCCGAGTACGAGCCTGGCAGACGAAGGTTGAGTCCCAATACCTCGGGCGGGATCATGCCGTCTGTATAGGTCATTTCAACGCCCGGTGTTTTCGTCATGGTTGGCGACGACCTGAAGGCAGCATAAATGGAGTTGACATCAGTGGCGTCAAACTCCATTGCGGGCAATCGAACACTGACAGCCTGAGACACCATAACGGGCTGCTTAGACTCCTCAAAAAGCTGATTGGCGAACTCGCTTGGAGAACCGCCTGAAAACGTAAAGATTGCCGCTACTGCCGTCCAAATAGTCATAGGATCACCTACGCGTAGAGACGCCTTTGGACAGCAATTGTTCGATTAATTACATTTTTTGGAGCATTGTCCCGATTGACGATCGCGGCATCTGCGTCGTCATCGTAGAGGCTAACTCAACTTCGTAAGGTCGAAAAGTTTAGCCGTGCCGTCATCGCACCCAACGGCGAGCGCCGTGCCGTCTTCGGAGGCGCTGATGCAGATCGTTCGACGGTCACCAAGTTCACACTGGGCGATCGGATTGCCTGTGTAATCGTACAGCCTAATTCGGTGCTCTTCCGACACCGCCAAGAGCTTGCGGAGTCCGGTAAAGGCCATACACGGAAGACCAATCCCGACGGGAATTCGGGCGATTGGAGAACCGGTATCCAGGGCCCAAATGGTCACACTGTCGAAGGTTCGGGTGGCGCAAAGACCATCCGATGCGGAGCCGGCAAATCCAAAAATCCTCTCCCCTGTGTGGAGCTTGCCCACCTTGGCTTGAGTCTGTGGGTCCCAGATCGTGACGGAGAAACCGTCAGTACCGATGATCGCATCGTCGCGATGAAGTTGGATGAGCTTGGTTGGGACGTCGTTATCGTGAAACCTGAATAGACGCTTTCCATCGGGTGTCCAAATCTCCATTGCCCCGTCGTCGAATGCGGCGACAAGATTGCCGTCATCGCGGATCATCATTGACACAGGCGAGGTGATGAGGAAGCAGAAGGCATAAGGAGGAGCATAGATCCATCTCCGAACTCCTGTCTCCAGGTCGAGAGCGTGCAAACGTCCGCCAGCGGCGACGTAGAGCATATTGCGCATGTCGTCGATGGCAATGGAGCGAACTCGGTCGATTCCCCAAAGCCGCTCAAGCAGGCTCCTAAAGTTGAGGCGATAATGCACCTTCCCTGCCTTCCAAACCACGACGTTGTGCTCGACATCGGCAGTTACCAAGAACTCGCCTTTTTGAGAGAAGACCACATGGCTGAGCGGGCAGTCGTGGGCGTTCAGTTGATTAAAGATGGACAAGGAAGTGGTTTGCAACATTTCAATCTCTTAAGTGCTGATACGCACAGGTCTGTGTAGCCGGTTTCACCTTAAGGTCTGATCTACAACTTATCTGACGCTTTTTGGTGGAGCGCAAGTTTCCACGGGTCGGTTAAACTGGCAACGCAATGAATGAACCGTTACTGAAGCGCCTTACGGAGGCACACGGCGTCCCCGGCCAAGAAGACCTTATTCGCGAGATCGTCAAAGAGGAGCTCAATGGACTTGTCGAGTTCTCTAGTGACCCCATGGGGAATCTCATATGTCTTAAGCGTGGCTCTGGCCCCGAGCCTCGGAAGAAGCTCATGCTTGCGGCGCATATGGATGAGATCGGCTTCGTCGTGAAGTTCATTGACGATAAAGGCTTTCTGCGTTTGCATACACTCGGAGGTTGGGACCCTCGACAGATGGCAAGCCAGCGTGTTTTCGTGCATACGCCCCAAGGCAAACTCCCAGGAGTCTTGATGGCCGGCGTTAAACCAAAGCACCTCTTATCGGCTGAGGAGGCGGGTAGACCAATCCAAGCCCACCAGTTCTTTGTCGATCTCGGGATGACGGGCGAGGAAGCTAAAACACAGGTTCCCATCGGCACTATGGTGACGATGAACCGAACGTTGCAACGGATGGGCAAGCTCCTGACGTGCAAGGCGATGGATGATCGGGCGGCGGTTTATGTGATGATTGAAGCCCTTCGAAGCGTAGGCCTTCACGACGTCGATATCTACGCGGTTGCAACGACTCAGGAGGAGATTGGTTTGCGCGGTGCCGCGGCAAGTGGTTTTGGCATCGTGCCCGATATCTGCGTCGCGATGGACGTTACTCTTGCAAATGACATCCCGGCCATCCCCGAAGAGGACCACATTACAAAGCTCGGAGAGGGTGCGGCGATCAAGATCATGGACAGCTCTCTGATCTGCTCGCCAAAGATGGTCCAGCACTTCAAGGATGTCGCGGTGAAGCACAACATCAAACACCAAATGGAGCTGCTGACCATGGGTGGCACCGACGCTGGTGGTGTGCAGCGTTTACATGGCGGAGTTCCTTCGTTCACGCTCAGTATTCCAACCCGCTATATCCACACCGTCAACGAGACGGTCCACGAAGATGATGTGGACGCCTGCGTCGCTCTGCTCGCTCGGTATATCGAAGAGGCACACACGCGCAACTACAACTTCGACTAAACCGTTCATAGATAAAGGATTCGTGGGAAGCCTGGGAGAATTAGAAGCGAATGCGTTACTACGTCATTGGGGCTGATGGGAAAAGGTATGGCCCTGTGGATATGGGCCAGCTGCAGCAATGGGTTGGAGAGGGCCGGGTTACACGCACAACGATGGTTGTCGAAGAGGCCAGTGGCGTGCAGTACGCAGCGAATGTTGTTCAGGGGCTTCACTTCTCCCAACCCACTGCTCAACAGCAACCCCAACAATCGCAGCAAGGCGGGCAGTATTACCACAGGCCCGGCTATACGTCTCCCATGTCGGGAGCGCCGCAGTATTCGGGGCCGGTTCCCAACACCGGCCTTTCCATCGGGCTAGCTATCTTTACGATGCTTTGCTGTGGGTGTATGCCCCTAGGAATCGTATCGCTTGTGTATGCGGTCCAAGCGAATTCGGCTGTTAGTCAGGGCAATATTGCCGAGGCGAACCGACTCGACGCGACCTCAAGAACTTGGGCTTATTGGTCGATCGGAGTTGGGGTCGTTAGCGGGATATTCTATGCGATGGCGATGTTTGCTGGCGGGATGATGTAGGAATGCTTAAGCCGACTTCTTACCGCCCTTTGTCTTCGCTTTAGAACCGGCGCTCTTGCCCTTGGCAGCGGATGCCTTTCCACGTCGGCCTGAGAACTTCTTGGTGCTGGGGCCAGCAGCTGCCTTTGCTTTAAGGAGTTCGAGCGCAGCTTCGGGGGTGATCGTTGCAGGGTCAGTACCCTTTGGCAAAGTTGCGTTGGTTGTACCGTCGGTCACGTACGGACCAAACCGCCCAGCCAACACACGTACAGGTCCGGCAGCACCCTCAAGTGCGCCAAACTCCTGGATCGGTCCGGTCGACGCTTTCGCCCTTCCGAATGTCTTCGGCTGCTTGAGAATCTCAACCGCCTGATCGAGGCTGAGGCTTTGTGCGGCTCGCCAATCTTCAACGTTGCGAATCTCCGCGCCGCATTGGAGGTAGGGTCCAAACTTGCCGATGCGGAAGATGACGGGCTCTTTGGTTTCGGGGTGAAGCCCGATCTGCTTCGGAAGTTCACAAAGATAGGCGAGATCTTCGGGGCTGAGTGTTCTGGGGTCAGTGTTCGGGGGCAGACTAATCCACGTTGGCTTTACCTTTGCTTCAAGCTCTTCGGGAGTCCTCTCCAACTCAAGGTAGTACCCCGTTCTGAACTTGACAAGAAGACGTTTGCCCGACGCGGGATCGACGCCGATGCTCTCAGCTTCCGGCCTCTTCTCATCAAAGAGCGCGAGCGCCTTTTCGATGCTCAGTTCGGCAGGAGAGACATCTTCAGGCACATTCGCGTATCGCTTTTCGTCCCCATCGCCAATCTGTAAGAACGGATCACCGCCCTTTCCAATCCTAACGATAATCGGCTTGCCCGATTCCGGCTCCGCTCCCAAATTATAGTTGGCGAAGGGGATAGTCGTCTTGCGTTCCGACACGGCTTCACGCAACCCAACTTGTCCGTCTGCCCCGAGGAAAAAGCGCTTTAAATAGGTGGGGCCGTCGACTTCGCCTCGAGCGATCTGGTCAAGACGCTCGTCCATTTGCGCCGTAAAGCGCAGGTCCATGAATTCGGCAAAGAAGTTGTCGAGGAGTTCGACGGTCATGAATGCGACAAATGTGGGGATTAGTTCCCTTCCCTTTTTGCGGACGTAGCCACGATCCACGATCACGCTCATGATGGACGCATAGGTTGAGGGACGCCCAATGCCCAACTCTTCCAAGGCTTTGATAAGGGTGGCTTCGGTATACCGGGCTGGCGCTTTGGTTTCATGTCGGAGCGTATCCAGCTTAACGAGCTTGGTTTCGTCGCCCTTGTTTAGTTCCGGAAGGATTCGCTCTTTTTCTTCGATAGCGGCGTCGGCATCGTCCAAATCTTCGACATACGCGAGAAGGAACCCTGGGAAAGTGATCTCCTTGCCGGTTGCTCCAAAAGTCAACTTCCCTGCTGAAGTCGCAACTTCAATCTCGGCGCTTGTGCGCATGACCTCGGCGTTGCGCATTTGGCAAGCGAGGGTTCGTTTGTAGATAAGATCGTAAAGCTTGTAGTGGGATTCGCTCAGAGCCATGAGCTGACTTCGGAGCGATTCAGCCGTGCGGTGGATGTCTGTCGGGCGAATTGCTTCGTGAGCTTCTTGGGCATTGGCGACCTTGGACTCGTAGCGGTTCGGCTTTGCGGGGATGAACTTCTCGCCAAACTTATTCTCAATCTCGGTGCGAATCTCTCGGACTGCCTGCTCCGCGAGTGACAGCGAGTCGGTACGCATGTAGGTGATAAGGCCGACGCGCTCGCCACCACCGATATCGACACCCTCATAAAGGTCTTGAGCGATCCTCATCGTGCGATCGGCGCTCATCCCAAACTTTCGGTTCGCTTCCTGCTGAAGCGTTGTTGTGCGGAAGGGCGCTGGGGGCTTCTCGATGCCGGGGTTCTTCTCGACCGAAGTTACGGTCCACGGCTTTGCCTCTCGGGCTGCTTCGGCGAGACGTCCTGTCTCCTCTTCGTTGAGCAGTCTTACGTTTTTGCCCACGAGTTGACCGCTTTCGTCGTCGAAATCTTTGCCCTGTGCGATGCGTGTGCCATCGACTTTGCGGAGAATCGCATCGAATCCCTTGTCTCTTGCCGACAGTCCGGCCTTGAGGTCCCAATAGACCGAGACCTTGAAATCGCGACGCCGCTTCTCACGCTCAACGATCAGCTTGACGGCGGGGCTTTGAACCCTTCCCGCGCTAAGCTCCTTGGCAACCTTCGACCAGAGCACAGGGGACAGCGTGTAGCCATACAAGCGGTCGAGAATACGCCGCGCCTCCTGTGCCTCGACAAGTTGACTGTCGATCTGACGTGGATGCTGGAGAGCTTCTTGGATTGCCTCACGGGTGATCTCGTGGAAAGCAATACGGCTGACCTTGACTTTGGAACTGGGCTTTAGAATCTCAAGCAAGTGCCAGCTTATCGACTCGCCTTCGCGGTCTTCGTCTGTAGCGAGGATAAGCTCGTCAGCTCCTTTAAGGGCGCTCTTCAAGCTGTCAATCGTCTTTTGCTTGCCCGACGACACTTGGTAGAACGGCTCAAAGTTGTTATCGACATCGACGGCGTAGTCGGCCCACCACTTCTTCTGATGCTCGGTAGGAAGGCCCTTCCTGTTATCGGGGAGATCGCGGACATGGCCAAGGCTCGCCTGGACGACGTAATCGCTGCCCAAGAAGCGACTGATAGTTTTGGCTTTGGCTGGCGATTCGACGATAACAAGCTTCTTTGGCATTCCATGCTCTCCTGCGTGAGTCAGACGATGACCATGATCGATTGCGTTCCGTCAGGTCGAAAATTCCCCAAAATTGATTGTGCGATCAGAGTGAGGCCGCTCGCGATGCTACCGGCGACGATGGCAAGGTTTCAATGATTCGCGCACCCATCCTAGCAAAGATTGGGCATTTTTCCGCGGACAAGTAAGTTTTGCCGGGCATAAGGGCGTTCGTCCATTACACTATATACGGCATCGAACTGCAAAAATGCCCACTGCCACTGGTATGGCGGCGCTTCGTGACGTCCTATCAGTGGCGGTTTTTGGATATTAGAATGAATTCGAACCGATTTCTCAGATCAATCCTCATCTTGTCAGCCTTTTGCCTGAGCTTGTCTGGCTTCGCGCAAGAGGCGTATCTTGGCCTTTTCTTGCAGGGCTCCAAGATCGGATACGTCCACTCCAAGGTGGATGAGGACACATCTACGGGAAAGAAGATGAATCGCGCCACTTCGGAGACGATGATCGACATGTCGATGCTCGGTACCCCTCTGAACATGCGGATTCTCACCTACACGCTTTCCGACCAGGCGGGCAAGCCGCTGGTGATGAAGTTCACGACGATCAGCGCGGGTCGGTCACAGAATGTCGAGGCAAACTTTATCGGAAATCAGATCCGGGTCGTCGTCGATAATAACGGCGAAAGATCAAACAAAGTTTTGGAGATCCCCAAAGGCGGCGTTGTCGTGGACGATCCTGTTTCCGCACTGCTGACCGATCAGGTTAAGCCGGGTGCAAAAGCTGAGTTTTACGTACTCGACACAACTGCGATCAGCCTGATCAAGAACAGTGTCGAGATTGTTGGACCCGCAACCGTGGATGTGCGGGGAAAGAGCCGTCAAGCAACGCTCGTGAAAGTGATCGATCCCCGAGCGACGATGAGTGTCTATCTCGACTCCAAGAATGAAGTCATCAAGATCGACGCTATGGCGGGGATTGAGATGATCCCTGTCACCAAAGAGGAAGCCCTTGCCGAGGTAAAGCCGGGATCAATTGATCTTGCCGAAGCGACCAGCCTTCGCCCGAACAAACCGCTCAGCAGCATCAACACAATCAAAAGCTTGTCTCTAAAGATCAGTGGCCCGGATATGAGTCGGGTACCGACGACAGATCATCAAACCGTGAAGGGTTCGGCAAAAACATGGCAGATCGCGATTCACCCCGTTGAGGTGAACACAAAGACGACGATCGCTCAAGCAGCCAAGCAGCAGCCAAACTGGCTCAAACCGGGCTTGCACATACCATCAGACCAGCAGTCGTTTAAGGCCTTGGCGAAGCAGATCATTGGCGATTCAAAGACCGTTGCCGACGCATCCTCAAAGATTCGCAAGTACGTGAGCGACCAGATGACGCCCAATGCAGGAATCGGCGTGTTGAGAGACGCGAACGAAATCTTGAAGACGAAAGAGGGTGTATGTCGAGACTATGCCATTTTGTCGGCAACACTCCTTCGAGCGGCGGGAATCCCAACGCGCGTGTGCAGCGGCCTCGTGTACCAAGACGGCACATACTACTATCATGCTTGGGACGAAGTTTGGGACGGAGCGAAGTGGTTTGGAGTCGATTCGACACGTCCCGACGGGCGAGTAAGAGCAGGACATCTGACCCTGGCAAAGGGCACGGTTGAAGACGCATTCTTGTTTACGTTCCTGGATAAGGCTACTATAGAGGTGGTCGACATCGTTCGACGTTAGTGATAAAGGGGAGTGATGAAAGTGGGTCGTAAACGAAATCTGTTTCCGATAATCATGGCGCTGTTCTTCGGCGCTCTGTTCGCGTATCAAACCCCGCACGTCCTCAAGACGATTTACGAACTGTCGTATTCATTCCAGGAATCCGCCACGCCAGCGACCTCCCCAAAACTTGAACCCCAAGTGAGCGATGAAGGCAGTGATCCAAAAAGTAGAACGGGATCAAGCAAAAGCGAGCCTACAGCAACAGAAACGAACACTGCTTCCGGCAATCAAGGCACTGAGGGTTCGGAAGGTGCTCTGACGGCAAAGCCGGACGAGACTCCGAAGAGCGGCGAGCCTAAAGACCCTGTAAAGGACCCGCCAGAAAAACGTCAGACGAAGATTACGAACGACACAAAGACGACCGATCCCGAGCTTCGCAATTACGACTTTGCGACAGCCCCGAATATCCTTGCCGGTGGACTGCTTGGCATCATGTTCGGCCTTGGCCTTGCCCGTGTGCTTCTCGCTTTCAAGGCCCGGATGGACGATTGGTGGGGGGAAATGGAGGGTGGACACCGAGTCAACCTTTTCCTTGGTATCTTTGCCGGTCTAATCGCCTCAATGCCGTTTCTTTTCTTGCTGAATTCGTTGAACCTTGGCGTCTATATCCCTCTCGCTGTGGTTGGGCTCACGCTCGGATTTACATGTCTCGCCGTGTACGCGCTTGGACAGATGGCGGATTTCCTTCCGTGGACTCGAGGCAAGGTCAAGGCTAAGAAGACGGGCATCAAGATTCTCGACACGAACGTTCTCATTGACGGGCGCATTTACGACATCGCTAAGACCGGTTTTGTCGAAGGGCAAATCTATGTGCCTGGGTTCGTACTTGAAGAGCTGCAGTACATTGCAGACAGCCACGATGCTCTTCGACGACAGCGAGGCCGCCGCGGACTTGAGATTCTAAAGCGGCTGCAGGCCGACTTCCCAACTGAGATTCGGACGCACGACAAGTTTGCCGAGGATCAAGGCGACGGGGTCGATTCTCGGCTCGTACGGCTTGCGCGGGCCATCGGCGGTGATATTGTCACCAACGATTGGAATCTGAATCGAGTGGCAAGCGTGCAAGAAGTGCAGGTGCTGAATATCAACGACCTCGCGCTTTCCCTCAAACCCAACATCCTCCCGGGTGAGACGCTGACAATCAATGTAGCCCGTGAAGGCAGCCAGTTTGGGCAAGGTGTGGGCTACCTCGACGATGGTACGATGGTCGTTGTAGAGAATGGTCGCAATCACATCGGTGAGACGGTCGATACTTCGGTGACTCAGGTCATACAAACCGAGCGTGGAAAGATGATCTTTGCCGAGATCGACTCCGAAGAAGAAAACCCCGATGGGCCGCGTCGCCGGACACCAGGCCGACGCCATTTTTAGAGAGCATTCCTGAGTATCCTGTAGACGTTCTATGACCGTCTATGCCGCCATTCTTGCCGCTGGTCGAGGTACGCGCTTTGGTGCGGACAAGACCATGCTTAATCTTGGCGGAAAGCCAGTTTGGAGATGGTCATTCGATACCTTTTGTGCCCACCCCGACCTTCATGGCGTAGGCATCGTGAGTGCGCCTGAGAATGTCGAGTCTTTGCACTCAGCAGCCCCCGATGCGGCTTTTGTCGTGCCAGGAGGTGAAACTCGCCAAGCCAGCGCGCAGGCAGCCCTTACCGCTGTGTCCGGGAAGGCAGACATCCTGCTTTTGCATGATGCGGCAAGGCCGTTCGTTACCTACGAAGTTATCAGCAGGGTCATTGAGGCCGTAAAGGTCAGTGGTTCCTCTGCGCCCGCCATCCTGGTCACCGACACGATCAAACAAGCGAACGGAGATTCTTGGCAAACGCTTGACCGCTCAATGCTTCGTGCAATGCAGACCCCTCAGGGCGCAAAGGTGGATTTACTTACTCGAGCCCATCAAGAGGCCACGACCGAATTTACCGACGACCTGGCGATGCTTGAAGCGATTGGGGTAAGCCCTGTCTTGGTGGAAGGCGACGCCAGGAACTTCAAGATCACGACTCCCGACGATTGGGCACATGCTCAAGCTTTGGCTGGCCCGCGCGAAACACGCACGGGGATTGGTTACGACATTCACCCCTTCACCCAGGATGTCGAGAAGGAGTTATGGCTGGGTGGAGTGCTCTTCCCGAATCACCGGGCGCTTGAGGGTCATTCCGATGCCGACGCGATCATTCACGCGGCCGTTGACGCCCTCCTTGGAGCGGCAGCTTTGGGAGATATCGGACAGCATTTTCCCAACTCAGATGTCCGCTGGAGAGGAGAACCTTCAAAAACCTTCTTGGCATATGCCGCCAAATTGTTGTTAGATAAAGGATGGACGGTCATTCACATGGATATCGCCGTCATAGCCGAGACTCCAAAAATCGGCCCGAGGGTTTCCGAGATGTGCTCCGCTCTTGCGGAGGCGATGGGCGTCGAGCGCGATCGGGTTTCCATCAAAGCAACAACCAACGAGCGGCTTGGTTCGCTAGGCCGCGGCGAGGGAATCGCAGCGCATGCCGTTGCGACGATCTCCAGATAACCTAAGGAGGTGTTCCATCTGTGGAACTATTAGTCAGGAATGCAGAAGGCAATCTTAGCCTTCACGACCGAGAATACGCAGCCAAAAAGCTGTCGAAACTCGAACGTCACTTTAGCAAAGCCCAAAAGGTGGAAATGGTTCACCGCGAAGACAAGAGCGGGCACACCTTGGAGGTGACAGTCTTCGCCGACGGACTGATGGTTCGTGGCGAAGAGCACGACGAGAGCATTCAAGCGGCTATCGACAAGCTCAGCAGCAAACTTGAGACGCGCATGCGACGGCTCAAAGGGCGGATACAAGACCGCCATCGCTCAAGGGGGCACTACGTCGCACCTTCGACAGGACTTGAAGCCGATCTCGAAGAGCCCGCGCCACCACCTTTCGATATCCGACGCTTCCCTATCAAGCCCATGAACCGAGAGGAAGCGATTTTGGAGTACGAACTGATGGATTTTCCGCTTTTCGTGTTTCGAAACCAAGACACGAACGGCATTGAGGTTTTGTACAAACGAAAGAATGGGCGTTACGGTTTGATGCAGCCGGAGGGGTAAAGGGCGGTACTCGTACGGCTATGTGGTATCGGCGATCTCACGTGGGGTCGCCGATACTCAAACCTCCCAATCCAGATCACCGTTCTCGGCGGCCTTTGCCTCTTCATAAGGGACGCCGACACGCCTGTAGAACTCTGAGCTTATGTTTGAAAAGACGCCACTGAAAAGGGCGAGTGTGGAGTAGCGCAGCCCACCAAACCGGTTCTTAATAATTCTCAACACCAACCGCGTGCAGGAGTAATTGACCAGTCCAGCGCTGTCCTCCGGGGACTGGCAAAGACCGCAAATCTCATCAGCAAGACGGTCGATATGGGGGTCCAAGGCTTGGCGTTGTTCGGGCTTGATGTAGGGCATGGTCACTCTCCGGGCCGGATTATGGCTCACACAGAAGCGATTCAGAGTCTATATGGCGGTGCCTTAACACAACCGAATTCTTGCATTGACGGTACTTGGGCAGACCGATGGGCGGCAAGACTGAGCCGAGATTGAGGAGGGCATAAAAATGCCTCCGCCGGTTGTAGGCGGAGGCTACTCATCTCCCCATTTTTTGCAGTAGCAGGAAGTCCCTTCCCGTGTTTCGAGGTCAGAGATCGGGAATTTAAGGTTTCATCCTTGCCATCGTCATTTTAGAACAAATGAAGCCTCGATGCAACATTTTTTACAAAACAATTAATAACAATTGAGTTTAAGCGCCTGCGCAGAATGTCAGGCTGACGACTTCGGAGGCACCCGCGCTTTTGAGAACTCGGGCACATTCTCGGGCGGTGTGCCCTGTCGTAAAAACATCGTCAACGAGGAGAACCGCCTTTCCCTCAAACTCACCGTGCGCGACAAACGCATTGCGGATATTCTCTCTGCGTTGAGCCGGTGTTAGGTTCACTTGGGCGGCTGTGGCACGGACCCGCCGGAGCAGCTTATGACTGGCGATTGGCGATTCTATAGCGCGGCAAAGGAGTTCCGACTGATTGAATCCACGCTCAAAGCGCCGCGTCCAATGGATCGGAACTGGCACAACACATTCGAAGTCATCAAACCCAAATCGTGAGTAGGCATCGGCGATCAATTCCGACATCGGCTTCGCAAGTGCGGTGACCCTGTCGTACTTTAATCGCTGAACGGCCTGACGAGCGCGGTCACGATAGCGATACAACGCGATTCGCGCATCCAGGGGATCGTCGCCCCCTAATTTCTGCAAACCCGAATCGTCAATCGGGAAAGCAAGCTGACAGGTCGCGCACATCGCCGGCGTCCCAAGCGTGCCGCAAAGCGCGCATTGCGATGGATACAGAAAATCGGCAACCCATTTACCAGAGCTGTTCCACCAGCTGTCTGCTTCTGACATCCAGCGCCTCCAAATCAGGGATCTCGTAGCGCTTGCCGTCGACGCTCATGATCATCCAGCGCCCAGGCTTTAGCTCATAAGAGCTATCGCGCCAACTCCGAACATAGAATTCGGACATACCCCTCGACGTCAGGACTTTGAAAAGCCACATACCGCCATCTTGGGTAAGAGATTCAACCTTTTCAATTTTGGGAGTGAAATATCGACGGTCGAGAAACTGCTGAACAGCACGACGTGATTCGTCTTCGAGCTCATTCAAGTCTTCAAAGAGACAAACTTCGTCTCCGTTAGCATCATGAACGGAGAAGTGTGTGTTGGGGTGGCTTAGCGGGAAAACGCAGCGTACGCCGCCCATCGGTATGCAGAGGTTGTCCTGCCATATCACACGCAACGCGGGAGACCCTTCGAGGCTGTGAAAAGAAAGGTCAGAGCCCTTGGCGTAACGGAGTTGCGGGCTGGACATGCAAGGATTATGGCATCAGCCAAATAGCTGAGCGATCTTGGGCAGCCTCAATTGACCGCCCATAAATCGGCCTCTCATTTTGCTTCAAGCGCCTTCGCGATGGCCTTCGTCAGCTCAGGAGAATCCGGCTTGACTTGAGGAGCGAAACGGGCAACGACTTTTCCATCGCGTCCGATGAGGAACTTAGCGAAGTTCCACTCGATATCCTTTTTGTTTTCCGTCGAGTTCAGAAGCCACTGATAGAGTGGATGGGTTCCCTCGCCCTTAACGACGATCTTTGAAAACATTGGAAACGAAACGTTGTACTTGCCGGTGCAAAATTCCAGGATTTCTGCGTTCGTCCCGGGCTCTTGTCCACCAAACTCATTTGCCGGAAAGCCGAGGATCTCAAAGCCTTTGGCCTTGTTATCGGTGTAGAGCTTCTGAAGTCCTTCGTATTGCGGTGTCAGTCCGCATTTGCTTGCAACGTTGACGACGAGTAAAACTTGACCCTTATACTTGTCCAGCTTGACGGGCTTGCTGTCGATGCTATCCATCGTGAAATCGTAAACCGTCTTTTCTGGATCGGGGTTGGATTTGGCTTCCTGACTTCCCATTGCCATCGCGGTAAACACTCCAATTCCGAAGATTGATCCTAAAATAATTGCTTTCATGACTGTTGTCCGTCGTACTTTCTATTACACCCGTCGCGGTTAAATTGTCGCAAGTCGGTACAGGATGTGGGCATAGATACGGCTCATTTTGTACAAGTGCTCGACCTTGAGTCGCTCGTCGGTCTCGTGAGCCTTGCCGTCCCCCTCCCAGCCAGTACCGATACTGATGGTATTCGGAAGCATCCTTGCATAGGTTCCGCCGCCCATCACCCCGGGCCGGCGATCTTCGCCCGTCTCAAGCTTGTAAACTTCGCAGATCGCCTTGACCAGTGGACTGTCCACTGGGAAGTAAAGAGACGCGCTGTCGACGAACTCCGTGACCTTGAACCCGTGGGGAGATTCCGCACAGAACTCTTGACAGCGGCTGAGCAGAGTGTCCCCTTGCCAGGTCACCGGGTAGCGAACGTTAACGAGCAAGTGCAGGAGGCCGCTTTCAGAACTCAAGACGCCGAGGTTGCTTGTGAGATCCTTGCTCACATCGTCTCGGTCGTGGATTCCCAGCCCTACTCCGCTGGGATGGCTGGCATACAAAAGAGCTGCATAGTAGGACTCGGTGCTCAGGGGAGAGGTCTCATAAAGGAATCGGAACAGGCGAGTCACAGCGGAATCCCCACTGAACGGGGTGCTGCCGTGAGCAGCTTTTCCAGCGGCTTCGACCTTCAGCACTTCCCCACTTTCCCACGACCACGCAACATTCTTGTCCCATGCGTCGGCGAGTTTTTGCTCGACGAGCTTCTTTTGCGACGCAGCGACCTTGACACGCGCCATCGCGTAATCCGGGACAATGTTTCGGCGCTGGCCACCGGAAGCCTCCAGTATCTGATACTCAGATTCACCGAGAGGGACAGTGATAAAAAGATCGGCGATCCCTTTCTCGGCGTGATAGCAAGGCCACCCGGAGTCAGGCGCGAGTCCAAAGGTGGGATGCTCCTCCCTCTCCCCGTACTTCTTGACGCACTCCATCCCTGACTCTTCGTTGCACCCAAACACAACACGGACTCGGGCATCCAAATCGGGAAAAGTCTGCTCCAACGCACGGGCGGCATAAAGGGCTGCCATCGTTGGTCCTTTATCGTCCTCAGCGCCACGGGCATATATATAGCCTTCGTCGATCTCAGCGCCGAAGGGGGCATGCTTCCAGCCCGGTCCGGTCGGCACGACATCCAAATGACCCAAAACGAGGATCAGCTTCTTGCCTTTTCCAAACTCTCCATACCCGTAGTAGCCTTCTCCGTCCTTGGTGTTCCAACCCCAACTTTTGCAGATCGAGATACCAAAATCGAGGGCGTCGCGGTTCGCCTGTCCGAACGGAGCGTTGGGGAGGGCAGCCTCTTCCAAACTTGGGAATTGGAGCATTTTGACGGTGTCGTCGAGGAGGGCTTGTTGGTTGGAGTTAAGCCAGTCTTGGAGTTTGGCTACTATTGGGTCGGACATCCGAAAAGGTTACCCGTGAACCTCATCATGGGTGGTAATCGTCATTCTAAGGCAGTAGGTAGACACATCAATTGGACGAAGTTGTCTTTCGGTACTCGGTCGGTCGAATCTGTTTGGTCGCATTCATTGTGACTGTGCCCTTGCTTGTTGTCGCTTTGGCCTCGTCTGGGCTTTCGGCGGACGCGATTCTCGCGGGCTGCCTCACGGCTATCGTCGCTGATGTTCTCCTCATCTGGGCCATGACATGCGTCTTTCCAGTTAAGGTTGGGCAGAATGGGATCGCTGGGCAGACCTCTTACGGCACACCTATCCGCTTTTCGTGGGATGAGATCGAAGCTGCTCGTTATATCAATCTCTTAGGACTTCCCTATTGGCTTGTTAAGGCTAAAGATCGAAACGTTCGGATGTGGATTTTGACCCTGTTCGCCAACGAAGTCAGCTTTTCAAGAACAGTGATCGAATACGCGCCAGAAGGTAATCCCTTTCGGGTAGCGCTTGAGAAGAAAAAAGTGTAGCGCCCGTAAGTGAGTTCGGGCGGCTGGTTGAACCCACAGGACGCTACACATACATCATTCCCTGGATAGTGTTCTAAATACCAGGTATTTTTGCGGGGGAATTGAAAAGAGTGGTTGATTCGTGAGCCGTGATCGAGACAGCATAGATACTTCAGTAGCTTCAAGAATATCCGTCATTCACAAAATTCGGCGGATTACCGATTACGGATCACGGATCACACCACCCAAAATCAGCTATCCTCTCTCCCATGCTTTGGGAGTTGGCTCATGCGGAATTCGAGCGTGAATTCGGCGAAGAGCCCGAGATCATCGTGGCCGCTCCAGGTCGCGTCAACCTCATCGGTGAGCATACTGACTACAACGACGGATTCGTCTTTCCAGCCGCTATCGATCGGTACGTCGTCGCCGCGATTGGTCTGACAAAAGGTCCAACAAGGCTTTACTCCACCACAATCGACAAGCGAACCACATTCGACGTCAACCAGCTAAAGAAGGGATCAGTCTATGGATGGGGCGGTTATGTCGCCGGAGTCGCCTGGGCGATGCAGCAAGAGGGCGCTGAAGATTTGCCCAACCTCAATGCTCTTGTCATGAGCGATGTCCCACGCGGGGCTGGTGTGAGCAGCAGCGCCGCAATTGAGCTTGCGTTTGGTGTGGCATGGAACACCTTGGCCCGGCTTGATCTCAATGAGGCGGAGCTTGCCCTAATCGGACAGTTTGCGGAGAACCGCTACGTTGGTCTGAACTGTGGCATCATGGACCAGCTTGCCAGCGCATTAGGAAGGCGCGATCAGGCGATGTTCATCGACACGAAGACCCTCGACATTGAGTATGGCCCTTTGCCGGAAGGCATCCAGATCGTTATTTGCAATACCGGGGCTTCTCGCTCCCTCGCTAGCTCGAAGTACAACGAAAGACGGTCGGAGTGCGAAATGGCAGCCTCTGTGTTGGGAGTCAGAAGCCTCCGCGAAGCTACCATGCAGTCTATCGAGAGGATGAAGGACAAGCTTGGAGACACGGTTTATCGAAGAGCAAAACATGTAATCACCGAGAACCAGCGTTGTCTTGACTTCGTTACCGCCCTTAGGGCAGGAGACAATGAAAAGGTTGGCGAGCTGATGCGTCAGAGCCATATCAGCCTGCGAGACGACTATGAAGTGAGCGGGCCGGAATTGAATGCTATGGCAGAGGAGTGCTGGAAGTCTTCCGAGTGTATTGGCGCACGACTGACGGGCGCTGGTTTTGGCGGAGCTTGTGTCGCCCTTGTGCGCAGCTCGGGAGTCAGCTCGTTCATCAATCAAGTAGAAGCTCGATTCCGCGCCCAATGTCGAACTGAGCCTCAGTTCTTCTCGTGCGAGGCCGCCGATGGAGCCAGGGTGGTCTGGGAACGCGAGCCGGAGCAAGGCCGTAAGTAACAGACCGGGAACCCGGCTGGTAAATTTACGGTCATAACAGACGACAATATGTTTTGGGCGGCTCAAAGAACGCTGTTGTTTTCTTGACGTCTTGGCCCTAACTTAGAGATATTTTTTGGCTTACGCGCCCCATCTCACGCAGGAGAAATTGCCGGGATTAAAACTTTCGGCTAGGTCAATCTCAAATGCCGACGACTTCTGTGGAATGTACTTGGTAGGCGGTAAAAGCATAAATTCAGAGAGGGGTGGGTGAATGCCAATGGCAAGCACAGCAAGAAGCGAGGTCGCAAAAAAGGGCGTAAGGCTAACCAAGCGTGAAATCGAGGTGTTGAGCCTCATTGCGCAAGGTCACAGCAGCAAGGAAGCAGCTGACGTCCTGTTCGTGTCAAAACGAACTGTCGATTTCCACCTGGCGAATATCTACGATAAGCTCCAGGTGAACAACCGAGTTCAGGCCTTCCGCGCGGCAACGCGTTTAGGACTGATTCCGTTTGAGCCTTCGTTCGGGCCAATGCGCACGGACTAAGGTTCATGTTCCCGAAAGATGTTAGACCGTGTCCCTCGGGGCACGGTCTTCTTTCATTTTGGTGGACCGGGTAAGAGCCCATTCTTCTTCGCCCATTCAACGCCGTAGTTGGCCGGGAGGGGTTTGCCCTGTCTCTTTAGTTTGAGCTTAAGAGTTTTCGCGAGCTCCTTCCAACCCGACTGATCTACAAATCTCGAGCTAGTATCAGCGAAACATACGCATCGACGACCGTCTGGCCAGGCGTTTGACTCGTAGAACATCACCGTTTTGGACGGGTCTTCAAGGACCACGTGAGAAACCCCGCCAAGCGAGGTATTGAATAGAATCCTGCCTCCGTTTGGATTTAATGTCGTCCATAAGCTAGTGTTCTTCATGTAGGGATTGGTCACATATTGGGCGGCTGTGGTGGACTGGGCATAGGGGAAAACGTCGTCGTAGTCAGCCATGTAGATCATCATCGCCGTACCAACCTGCTTGATATTGCTCAATGTTGCCGTCCGCTTGCCGCTGAGGTCGGCTTGGGCAGATTGAACCTGCATGGACGCTTCACCTGCTGACCCCGAGCCGCCTAAGAGCTCTAGCAGCCTCTCTTTGGTGAGCTCCGGCAACTCACTTGTGACCATCCGGAATTCTGAACTGATTGTGCATAGCCTCAGCACAAAGCTGTCTGGCCCGGGTTTAGTCGTCAAATCCCGCCCCGATAGGTAATCAAACTCAAGTTTGTACGCATACACGTAGCCAGGCGTTGCATAGGCTCGTGGAGGTGGGGGATACCAGTACACATCGTCGAACAGGAGGCTCAGAAGGCCATACCCACGATTCGAAAACGATGCCAACTCACTCGACATCATTTGCAGGCTCATCATCTGCATCATCTGGTTGTTGTTGCTACCACCGGAAAGCTGAATACGAACAGCCTTATAGTCGGGTGGAAGTTCGCTGGGCCTGATCGTGTTCGGCAACGGGGTCTGATCAACCTGGTCAACAGATTGAGCGTGTGCTGTCCCAACCAAGCCGAGCACCAGAAGTACGAGGGTGAACGAAGATTTTAACGAAGACATAGTTCCTCCACAGCTATCGATAAGAGTACTCGTATTCATCGAGTTACGGAAGAACTAACGATTCTCTCAAGAGATCAGTTTCAGAAAGGCCACTTCATATACCGTGCTCCGGGCTGAATGAGGCAAGGATTCGCCGACTTCTGGACGTCCTTCCAACCGCTAAGCTCATGGCTTACCCTCAATTCAACGGCGGGACGGATTAGCTTAAAGAATCGTGCGGCTTGGCTTGAAACCGGACCGAGAGCTTCGATGGAAGTAATTGGTTGAGTCTCAGAGCCTCCACCAACAAGAGTCTTCACCGATGCCACCATCGCAGACAGGGCATCCGCCCCGTGCGCACGAGCTTCCCACCCTTCCGGACCGCCGGGCACAGAGAGGTGCAATAACTGCCCGAAAAACTCCGCGACGGACAGCCCCTGGGCAAGGCACTTTGCCGGTTCTACTTCGAGCAGGGGAAGCTGAATCGAATCCTGCGAGCCTGGCTCTCCTGGATCGTGGATGCGCAAGACTGCGCCATTAACCTTCACTTCCCAGCGGCCGTACTTTGCCCACGGTGCAAGCCTCTCCTCAACGTTGTACTCTTCGGGATAGGGCTCCGATAGAGCATGGTCCAGCAGTTCGCGGAAGGTTCTTGTGTTACGCTGCCAGTCCGGCGTAACCCAGAGGTCGGCGGCATGTGTTGGCTCGGTCCCGGCTTCGTGAGGGTTGGAGATGCCGTCGGTCATCGGGCGCAATTCAGGAGCATAAGTTCGTCGGGCTTCACCTTTTAGATGCTCCAGCAGAAACGCATAAACCGACTCTCGCACCCGACGACTGTAATCAACAGGAGCGTCAATCACTTCGAGCCTCAGCGCACTTTCCTTGTTGTGCGACTTATAGAGCCGCTGAAGCTTGTCGTACGTCTTCCTCAGCGCGGAAGGCGTCGATATCGGATCGTGCGTAACACCACCAAGGAAAACGGGTGCAGGAGCTCGGACGGCCAAGAGATGCGCGATGTCGCCCACTGCATTCAAATGAGGAACGTTGAGAAGCATTTGCGGAGTCAATTCCATCTCCTCCAAACTCCCCGCCGCGGCAATCGGCAAGCACGCCTTGAACCTAAAGTCAAGAGCAAAGGCCAAGGCAGCGGCAACTCCGCTATAGCCAAACCCCTCAATCGCCACTTGTGTCGAATCCATCTCTGGGCGCCGGTCGGCAACGTCAAGCGCTCGAATAAGGTCCCAAGCATAAACGCCCATCGCTGGCGAACCCATACACAGGAGGGGGTCCATAGCGTCCCCCATCGAAGCCCTTTCACCGTCGAAAGACGACTCAAACCATTTGCCAGGAGGATCGACAAGAAGGACGGCAAAGCCGTAGAGCACGAGGCCGATTGCCTTGGCCTGCACCCACGATTCCGTTTTCCCGAACGCGGGCTCAGTCATCGCTGAGATGACAAGGGGCGATTTCCCTTCGTTTGCGGGAAGATAGAGGTGTCCGGTGACCATCGTGCCGGGGCGAGATTCAAAGCGGAGCTTCTCGATCCGATAGCCGTCCCTTTCAATCGTTCCCGTTATTGCCACATTCGGATCGGTTCTCGGAGGCAGCGGATAAAGACTGCAGGCCCGCATCAAGCGGATGATCGCATCCTTTGACCAATCCTTGAGTTCAGATGCCGATCCGGGCACTCGCTGGTCGGCAAGGTCGCGAAGACGCTTATCAAGCATTCGATTGAACTGGCTTTGCTCCACCCTTCGATCTTATCCGATCCGGCTAAACTGGACGGATAGATGTCCTATTCGCGCCCTTTACCCTCGCCATCCTATCAAGAGGCTCAACGCTTACATCAGCGTGGCGATCTTCACGGAGCGGAGCGAGCCTATAAGCAAGCCATTTCGGAGAATGCGAACGATTCGACAGCGTGGCAGATGCTCGGCGTTTTGTATTACCAACGCAAGATGGCGGAAAGGGCGTTTGAGTGCTTTGAAAAGTCATTGACGCTTGACCCAGCTAACATCGAAGCCCGCATCAATTTCGCGGTGATGCTTCAGTTTGAGGGCCGGTTGGAAGAATCGGTCGAAGCGTTTAATGAGGTGCTGCGCCGCGATCCAGTCCATGCAGAAGCCCTGCACATGAAGGGTTTTGTTCTGAATGCCTTAGGGAGAATAGCCGAGGCCGCAACCGCTTTAAGACTTGCCACGCAGTCCAACGCGCATCACCCAGGAGCATGGTTTCAGCTCGGGAATGCGCTTTCGGCACAAGGTTTGTGGGAGGAGGCGCTCCCCGCCTTTCGACGGGCGACCGAACTTGATCGCAATAACTTCGAGGCGTGGAATAACCTTGGCAACACCCTCATCCACCTTGGGCAGATCGCGGAGGCTGAAGAGGTGTTCAGGCGCGCGCACCAACTCCAACCCAAGCATGGTGAGGTTTTGACAAACTTCGGGGCAACACTCTTACTCAACGGGAAGACGAACGAAGCAGGGCCTATCTTAGAGGAAGCAACGCAGCTCGCGCCCAAGAGCGCCAAGGCTTGGTTTACGCTAGCCCAGGCCCAAGTCCAGATGAAGTGGCTCGAAAGGTCGGTTGAGAGCCTTACCAAAACCATCGAGCTTGACCCGAACAATGCAGACGCGATCCGGTTGCAGGCTGTTGTCCTGACCGAACTTGGTCTCTCAGAGCAGGCTCGCGCTACGCTCGACGACGTCACGCGACGCGGCGGCGAACTCTCTCCGTCGCTCCAAGCGATTCGTGCGTTATGCCTACCGGTGATCGCCGGCAGCCGCGAAGAGATGGAGGCAGCGCGTGAAAGGGTCCTCCAGGAAACTCGAGTGCTCGCAGAGTCCGGGCTCAAGGTTGCCGATCCCAGTAGTGAGATCGGGGTCACAGGCTTTTATCTTTCGTACTATCGAGACCGTGAGTCGGAGCATATGAAGGCGATCGCCGAGATGCATTTGGCGCTCTGTCCTGACCTAAACTGGGAGGCTCCGCACCTTCAAAGGCCGGCCCCAACGAGAAGCCGTATCCGACTCGGCATCTGCTCCGGCTCACTTCACAAGCATTCGGTTGGGCGGGTCATCGGGCCGATGATTCCCCAACTCGACAAAGAAAAGTTTGAGATTGTGGTGTTTCACACTGGGCAAAAGAAGGATGCCTTTACAGATCGAATCGACGCGTTTGCCGACAAGTCAATTCGCCTACCGATGGACCACTTCGCATCACGAAAACTGATTGCCAACGAGGAACTCGATATGCTTTTCTATCCCGACATTGGGATGGACGCACAGACCTACTTCCTCGCCTTCTCACGACTAGCTCCCATCCAATTCACAACTTGGGGACACCCCGTTACGACGGGGATTCCGAGCATGGATTACTACTTGTCATCTGAAGCGCTGGAAACACCCGAATCGGACGCGGAATACACCGAAAAGCTCGTGCGGCTTCCCCTCATAAACTCCTATTTCACGCCTCCGCCAATCCCAGCAAATCCAAAGAATCGGGCAGAACTTGGCTTGCCGGAGAATAAGAAGTTCTATGGGTGCCCTCAGAGCCTCTTTAAGCTGCATCCTGACTTTGACGATGCCGTTGCCAACCTGCTTCGCCGCGACCCAAATGGCGTGGTTGTGTTCGTGGAAGCCCAACAACCGAACCACGGAAAGCTATTGCGGGAACGGCTCGTACGTTCGCATCCTGACGTATCCGACCGCATCCTTTTCCTGCCGATGATGCCGCTTGACGACTACCTGTCGTTGACGATGGTGTGTGATGCCATCCTCGATCCGTTCTATTTTGGCGGTGGAACGACCAGCCTCGAGATTTTTGCGATGGGGCGTCCGATTGTGACAATGCCTGGGCAGCTCCTGAGATCAAGGATCACTCGGGCAGAGTATGCGGAGATGGGCTTTACGGAGCTGTTGGCGGATTCCCCAGAGGCTTATGTTGAGATGGCGTATCGACTGGCAAATGATCTTGATTGGCAGAAGCATTGCCGGGATCAGATCGTTGAAAAAGCGGCTGTCCTGTTTGAGAGCGACGGCGCGGTGAAACAGCTTGAAGAGTGGGTGTTGGCGGTTGGAAAAGAGTCTATGTCTTCTTGATGAATCGAGCGCTGAAGGGACATTGTCCTCAATGTCCAGTCCTGACCATATATCAGAGTGACTGCCCACCACAGAGCAGGCGAGACGCTTGCACCACTGTCGACGACTTACTTCTTCAAATCGATCTGACTGATGTTCCCTTCGTCATCAATCGCCACGAGCCACATCGTGCTTTTGTCGTCAAGTTTAGATAGCTGATCAGAAAGCTTAAATTGAGCCTCTTTGACCGCCTCCTTGTCGTAATGCACAAAGTACGGGTCCTTGGGTTCGAAGTGGGCTCCGAAGACCCTTAAACCGTTTGGAGCGGAAACTTTGATGAAGTCGTTTTCGCGATCAAGTGTGATCTTTGGGGCGTCCTTCTCATCAAAGAGTCCACCCGATTTGCCATCGGCTTGTAGCCAGTGGCTATAGCGAAGGCGAGCGGCGAAGTAGGCATTCCATCGAACCCATTCCTCCTTCTTGTAATTAACCGGCTCCGCCTTGCGGTTCGATGGTGGCTCGGTCAGTGTAAACACACGTCCAAAGTGATCGAAGCCACGAGACATCACGCTGTAGGGGTCATTGATGTGCGGCAAACCCAGCGTGTGACCAAGCTCGTGCAGCCATGCGCCTAGCGTAGTTGAAGCCACCGACCACATCCGCCCTCGACCCGCGCTATCGTCAAGCTGCCGAGCCGTATCAATCGCCGCTGCATTTGAGAAGCACGGCAATACCTCTTGAAGGTTCTTGGGCCATGTGTAAGTGCATCCACCCGAGAAGACCGCCAGGTATCCCCCACCCAGCGCACTTCCTCCCAGAAGCTTCTTTTCTGCCGGGATATAGCGCGTGTATGCCGTGAGCACCAGGTTCTTATCGGTTTCCCCTTTAATCCCTTGTCTTCCAAGCCAGCCATAGATGTGCCCCCATGCCGCGTTCGGGTCCATGTCGCGCATCTCCTTGCCCGTCTTATCCAGGCGGCCTTCGCGTACGCGGAGCTTCCCGCCCTGATCGAAGTCCAGATTAAAGGTCATACGTCCATATCCAGCCTCATTCATCAACTCAGCGCAGACCGATTGCATCAGCTTGGCGGAGACATCCAGTCTTGCCGCATAGTCGCGCTGGATTACGCCAGCGGCAAACTCGTATCCCATCGGCTCATCACTGCCCACAACCATCCAGACATTGGTTTTGTAGGGACTTGTCATCGGCTTGTAGTTCAGGCGGATTTTGCTTGCCGTCCCATCTTTGCCCTTGAGCTCAACTTCGTTGTTGCCAGGCTTGAGTTCGACAAGGCCCACAAAGTTGCCATCGTGGATCTGCGCTTGTACAGCGGGCGTCTTTGCCGTGATATTGCGTACCGCAAGTTCCTGCTCAGACTCTCCACGGAGAATCACCAACGGATAGCGCAGAGTTTCGCCATTGGCAGGGCTTGTGAGTATAGGGGCGTTAGGGAGGAGGAGTCCGACAATGACTGCGACAAGCATTCAGGGAGTCTACCGTTCAGAGCCTATTTCTGGAGCCCAAAACGGAACACCAAAAAAAGCCCTTTGTCGATGACAAAGGGCTTTTCGATTCTCGAAGAGAAGATTGTTACGCTTCGACGGGCTCTTCTGTCGCGGCAGGAGCTTCAGCGGGTGCTTCTTCAGCGCCCTCTGCCTTTGCCTCTTCGGTAGCTTCTTCAGTCTCGACCGGTGCGGTCGGGTCAAAGACGGTCACCGTGATGAAGGCATCGACTTCACGGTGCAGATCGAGGTGAACCTTGTGATCGCCAAGCCTCTTAATCGGTTCGACCATCGCAATCTGCTTCTTGTCGAGTTCGACCTTCAACTCAGACTTGATCATGTCAAGAATGTTGAGAGAGGTGATCGCGCCAAAGAGTTTTCCGGCATCGCCGACTTTTCCTTCAATTCGGATGGTCTTGCCGTCAAGCTTCTCGAAAAGAGCTTCCGCGCTCGCCTTGGTTTCGGCAAGCTTTGCGGAGATACGGGCCTGTCGACCCTCAAGCGCTTTGAGCTGGTTGCGGGCCGCGATTGTCGCGTAGCCGCGTGGGAAGAGATAGTTGCGGGCGAAGCCATCGGCCACAGTCACTACCGTGCCCTCTTTGCCGACTTTCGGCACCGTCTGCGTCATGATCACTTTCATCGGTCAAACCTCTATTTGCGTATGCCTACACCGATGGTAAACGCACTCTTATCGAAGATGCGGTCCGCGCCCACCCAGCCGTATAGGCCATTGCCGAAATCGATTCGGGCGCGAAGGTCGAAGCGGGGATCGTTGATATCGAACAGATCGCCCCGCAGACTGAGCCTTGGCGCAAGACGGTAGTCTACCCCGACACCGGGCTTACTGGCGTAAATTCCGTACCTGTATTGCAGGCTTGAGTTCAAAGGACGCCCGTATTGAGCTGTGATCTTGTTTGACTCGAAGGCATCCCATAGGCCTAAGGTCACCGATCCACCCCCCCCTACGGGGAGCGTCGCCGAGAGGTCGGTGCGCCAATGGTTGGGGTCCTGCTCCCTCGAAAGGCTCATGTCCGTGGTCAATCCCTTGACGGGACCGCCGCTCGGAACCTTGTCAAAGAACTTCTGAAGCTTCTCAAGAACTGCCTTTGCTTCGTCGGCAAGCTCGTTGGCCTTTTTTGTCAGTTCCACGACGTTCTCACTGATCTTCACGCCGTTCTCAGAGATGAGGGTGCCATCCTTGGTCATCTTCTCCGTGTTTTCTGCGATGCGGGTCCCGGAGTCGGTGATCTTTTCGACGTTGCCGACCGTGTTGTTCAAGGAGTCGCGCATCTTTGGATCGTTGACCATCTCCTCCACCCCGGCAATCAGCTTTTCTGCGCTGGCAGCCGTACGGTTTAGGCTTGCAAGAATCGCCTGAGCTTCATCTTTGAACTTGGGGTCTTGGACCAACTTGAGCGCGTATTGCGTGGCCTTCTGAACATCGGTCATGGTCTGGCCCAAGCTCGCCATTAGGCCACGCACCGAGGAGCGGTTCTCTGCGATCGTCGAATCTAAGCTCGTTGCCAGCTTGCCAAACTGCTCGATTGTTTTGTTGCTTGTCTCCAAGAGTGCGAGCAGGTTGCCCTTCATCTTGTCGTCTTCAAGGAGTGCTCGCGTAGCGATCAGTGTTTTGTTGACCTCTTGAAGAGTGGTCGTCATATCGGGAAGCAGGTCGCCAAGGGGTGAGGGCTTTGAGCCCATGATTGTGGCACCACTGGCGAGATATCCCGTGGAGCCCCCAGCGGGAGGAACCAAAACCACAGGAGAATCTCCAAATCCGATAAGGGAGCTCGCAATCTGGGCGGTCGTACCTTCGGGGATCTTGATCTCGTCTTGGAGGGTCATCGCGACGCGGGCACGATCAGGCGCTGTGAGCTCGATTGCAGTGACATTGCCAATGCGGACGCCCGCCATTGTCACATTCGAGCCGATCTGAAGCCCGCTAGCATCGGCGAATTCGGCATAGATGGTCTTCGAGGGCTTGGCGAAGAGGCTCTTTCCGAGAACTTCGTAAGCTCCAAAGAGCAGTCCGACAAAGACAATCACCAGCAGTCCGACTTTCCAAGCGCCTTGCATGACTTCAGTTTAACCCTCCCAGCAAGAATACGGAAACCTTTTGGTCCTCCGTTACTGTTGACGTAGTGAACAGACACCAAGCTTCGGCTATTCTGGATTGCCAAATGGGCAGATTGCCCTAATCGAGTTCGGTCTTAGCTGATGGTCCTTTGTATGGTCTGATGTTTTGAACAGCGCAAGAAATCATCCTGACCATGCCTTCTCAGACTGCCGATAACCCAAATAAGAGCGATTGCAGGTTCGAAAGGGTCCTAAGTCTGGATTCCAAAGGATCGAAACGCTCGTCTAACAAGCAAGGACCTTCGATGGATAGCACGGCGGCGGCAAACATCCCCGACGTAAAACCAGAGTAGGTCTGCCTTCGACCCAACAGGATCGGAGCCAGAGTAACAGGTAAAAATAAAACTATGTGGCAACGCTTTACAGAACGTGCAAGAAAAGTCGTCTTCTACGCACAAGAAGAGGCGCAAAAATTCGGTGAGGGATACGTCTCCACCGAGCACCTTCTGCTTGGGCTCGTGCGTGAGCCCGACAGTGTCGCCGCACGAGTGCTAGAAAAGTTGGGTGTGAGTTTGAGCCGCATCCGGGCGGAAGTCGAAAAGCAGCTCCCGAGGGGGGATGCCCGACCGAGTCAGGACATGACCCTGACCCCTCGCGCCAAGCGAGTCATAGACTTGGCGTACGATGAGGCGAGGAACCTTAACAATAACTATATTGGCACCGAACATCTGTTGCTCGGCTTGATCCGAGAAGGCGATGGGCTCGCTGGCCGCGTGTTAGCGAAGCTCAGTGTGGAACTGGAGCGTGCCCGGCGTGAAGTCATGTCGCTGCAAGACACCGAGTCACAAACTCGGACCACCGGCAACGGCGGCCGAGGCAGCTCTCAGGGCCATTCCACAAAAACCCCCACTCTCGACGAATTTGGACGCGACCTTACTGACCTTGCCCGAGACGGCAAGCTCGATCCCGTGGTCGGGCGTCATGCCGAAATCGAGCGTGTGATGCAGATACTCTGCCGACGAACGAAGAACAATCCGTGTCTGATCGGCGAACCCGGCGTGGGTAAGACCGCTATTGCAGAGGGCATGGCCCTTCGCATCGTCAGCGGCGACATCCCCGATCTTCTTCGCGACAAGCGAATCGTTGCCCTTGATCTGGCCGGTCTTGTTGCAGGAACGAAGTATCGTGGCGAGTTTGAAGAGCGAATGAAGAAAGTGATGGAAGAGGTCCGAAAGTCGGACGGCCAAGTCGTTCTCTTCATCGACGAACTGCACACCTTGGTCGGCGCAGGCGCGGCTGAAGGCGCCATCGACGCCAGCAACATCATGAAGCCAGCGCTTTCGCGCGGTGAGTTGCAGTGCATCGGCGCGACGACCCAAGACGAATATCGAAAGTACATCGAAAAGGACGCCGCGCTGGAGCGAAGATTCCAAAGCGTCAAGGTCCGTGAACCTTCGGAAGAGGAAGCCGTCGATATTCTCAAGGGCTTGCGAGAGCGATATGAAGCTCATCACAAGGTCGAAATCACCGACGATGCTATCGGCTCCGCCGTTCAGCTTTCTCAGCGCTACATCACCGAGCGCACGCTTCCCGACAAGGCGATTGACCTGATCGATGAAGCAGCATCCAGAGTCCGGCTGCAACAGAGCTTGCCACCTTCGGATGTGCGAGGCGATCGCGCGACGCTTCGAAAGATGCAGACCGAGTTGGAGCATCTACGAAAGCGTCCAAACCCGGACGAGGCCCTACTCAAGCTGCAATCAGAAGTCGAACAGCTCGAAGCGAGCCTTGTCGAGCGTGAAGAGGCTTGGGAGGCTGAAGAGAAGCTTGAGCCGATCGTCGGCGAAAACGAGATCGCTCAGGTTGTTCAGAGCTGGACAGGCATTCCCGTCACACGAATTGTCGAATCAGAATCTCAGAAGCTGCTTCGCATGGAGGAGGACCTCCATTACCGAATTATCGGGCAGCATGAGGCGGTCACCGCCGTTGCCCGCGCTATCCGAAGAAGCCGAAGCGGCCTCAAGGATCCGAAGCGGCCTCTCGGCTCGTTCGTCTTCCTTGGCCCGACGGGTGTCGGAAAGACCGAGCTTGCCAAGGCGCTTGCGGGCTACCTGTACGAAAAGGACAGCAACATGGTCCGAATCGACATGTCCGAGTACATGGAGAGATTTGCGGTCAGCCGATTGGTTGGCGCACCTCCTGGATACGTTGGATACGATGAGGGCGGTCAGCTTACCGAGCAAGTTCGACGCAACCCGTATTGTGTGGTGCTCCTCGACGAGATCGAGAAGGCTCACCCAGACGTTTTCAATATCCTTTTGCAGATCATGGAAGATGGACACCTTACCGACTCTCAGGGTCGTTCGGTGGACTTCCGCAACACGATCATCATCATGACCTCGAACGTCGGTGTTCGACCCATCGAACTCGACAAGGGCCTTGGCTTCCGCGATACCCGACAGGATATCAACGATCCGAAGACTTACGAGAACATGAAGACCAAGATGATGGACGAGATGAAGAAGACTTTCCGGCCCGAGTTCTTGAACCGTGTCGATGAGCTGATCGTCTTCCATCACCTGAAACGAGAAGAGATTCTGCAGATCGCTGACCTCTATCTTAAGAGGGTCAACGAGCAGGCAGCTGCGATGAACATCACGATTGAATTGAGCGACGCCGTGAAGGATATGCTCGTCGAGACCGGATACGATCCGAACCTTGGCGCACGTCCGCTCCGCCGAGCCGTTCAGCGGTACATCGAAGATCCACTAAGTGAAGAGATGCTTATGGGCCGGTTCCACGAAGGCGACAACATCGTCGCTGAACTGGATGGAGAACGCCAGGTGGTCTTCGTCAAGAAGACGACAGGCGGTGGCAAGAAGAAAGAGAAAGCCGGCGCAAAGGCATAAGAGTCAGGAGACAACGTAAAGATCGCCCCCAGACAGCGTGGTCCGGGGGCGATTTTGCTTCTGCTATGACAGGGCCGTACGGTCAGTTTCCGTGCTTGAGATGAAGCTCCTCCTGAGTTGAGCGCGCATACACCTTGGCCGCTGCCTCCTCAAGCTCAGATCGGTTAGCGGGGCTTATCAGTTCGGCATGACCGTCGAGGAAACTCACCGCGATACGCCGTCCGTTCGGAACCCTTTCGATCCACAATGGCACTTCAGAAGGATTAGGTATCTGAGACAAGAGGACGCCCGATAGGTTCAAGTTGAACTCGAAGCTACCGCCCTTCGCGGGTGAGGATAGCGTCTCAGCGATCAGAACATAGGGCGAGATAGCCTCTCTCGCCTGCTGCGTGTTGGCAACGCTGGGCAACCGGTCGTCATAGTCGTTCGCAAAAATTTGCGTCGCCATCGCCAAGTCTCGAGCCCGACGCATTGCCACCTGCTCTTCACGCTCGACCTGGTTCATTGTCTGACCTGAATCTGAGGCCGGTTGCGAACCAAGGCGAACGCTAGCAACGGCGGTCACCGAAATGCCAACAATGGCGACCATTGCGAGCAGTTGGACAGAGGAAAGCCCGCGACGGCGCGCCGACGGGGAGAGGATTGACCGAATTCTCGATTCGAATTTTGACTTATACATGAAATGTACTCCTGATTGAAAATGGGGGGATCGTTTGCCAAGCTCGACCGCAAGATGAAGCAGTTCAGCGGCATAGGAGGTAGCCTTCACTCCCAACCGCAGAACCGCATCATCCGTGGCAAGCTCCGCATTCTCTCGCATCGAACGCGCGCCGATCCATGCGAGAGGGTGGAACCAGTAGAGGGCGCACGCAAACTCGGCAAGCAGCTGACTCGCAAAGTCGTTGCGGCGCACGTGGGCGAATTCATGGAGCAGAACGGCTTCCAGCCGCTCTTGCGACCAAGCCTCAACTCCTTTCGGCAGCAGGACGACCGGGGGCAGAATGCCCCAGGTCATCGCCGCTCCCGATTTGGGAGAGACACACACGCGCACCTCCCAATTCTTTCTCAGGCCAACGCGCCGGGCAAGTGCCCGAACATCGACCGATAAATCGTCATCTCCAACCGGCAGCGACGCCTTACGTCGCAACACACGCAGTCGCCAAAGGCAAAAGAGCGTCCGGCTAAGCGCAAGCAGAAAACCGACCGCCCAGACTGTCAGCAAAGCGACCTCTAGTGAGATGGCAGCTTCATTCGGAGAATATGACGAGACGTTAGCCATCGAAGCGGTGGGCACCGCGTCCGCATAGCCCAGCGTTGTCCTCTCAGCCTGCGACCCGCTTGACGCTACAGTCTCAGAGCCGGCACCAATGCCCAAGAAAAGCCTCGGCCCAACGATCCCCGAGAGGATCGGTAGAAGAATCAGACCAACGAAAGCCGCCGACCAAACGATATGCGCCGATGCTGAACGCCTGCGCAAAACGATGCTCGCTCCCAAAGCCAAGCCAAGCACAACTGTTGCTTGCAGTATCAACTCGAAGTAGGAGCTCATCTCTCCTCCGCCTTCGCCGAGTCGATTAGGGCCTGTAGACTGGCGATCTGCTCGTCCGTCAACTTTTGATCCTGCGAGTCGATTACCGTCGCAACAACTCGTTCTAACGAACCCTCGAAAAACGTTTCAATCACGTCGGCGAGGACGCTCTTCGCCATCTGATCGCGTGGCACGACGGGCTCGTATATGTAGCGAACTCCATCCTGCATGTGGCGAATCTGCCCCTTGTCCCGAAGAATTGTGAGTAGGGTCCGCACGGCTGTGTAGCTTGGCGGGTCGGAGATGGCATCTCGAATCTCCGCTGCAGAAGCCTTGCCCAGCCGATAAAGCGCATCCATGATTTGACGCTCTCGACGGCTGAGACCCGAGCTCATATCTGCTTTTTTGGCATCCATGCCAAAATATTGGCATACTTTTCTTGAAATGCCAAGGGCTTGTGCCAAATTTTTAGATATTTTAACGATTGGGCCATCATAAGCGAAGACCCTATGCTCGGAAGCCCTATCGATATCCACCAGTTGTTGCAGCAACCCTTCATCCCACAAGGGGCGAGCACTCGTGTGCGAGTGTCCGTTTCGCCATGCGGGCGGTATGTGCTCAAGACACCCCTAACGGCAGTCGAAATTGAACAAGCTTTCCGGCGTTACGGGATTGATCTCGGGGCAGTGGAATGGTCGCCTTGCCCAGGAGATGCCTTGGCATCCGCCGACGCGCTTGGAAGATTGAGCATGGAGAGCTACGAGGTAGCGTGGGAAAACTTGCGAGACGAGGCCGCCCTGTTGTTTATTGGGATGCATCCTGACGGGTCCGGTCAGTTCGTCATCCTGCAGCAAAGGGTACAGCTCTTCGTGGACTTCGTCCATGAAGCCATCCGGCGCGGTGACAGTCGGACCGGGGAATGGGCCATCGACGAGCTGCTAACTTTCACCGGCAAACTTTGGAAGTAGAACATCACGGAGAACACCTTCAACTTTGCCGACAACTACGGATTCCTTCCCTCACCTACCGGTCCGCGGATCATCCTTGTCGACATCGGGGAGCTTGAGGTTGGAGTTGAGCGTGTTTGCCGTCAGGCAGATCGGGGAGAGATGCTCTCGAATCAAAGCTTTACGCGCTGGCTAAAGCCTTCCTACCCAGCTCTCGCAGAAAGGCTTGCCTTAGGTTATGAGCGTCTGGTCCGAGAATTCCTGAACCAAGAGGTGTAAGGTGAAATCCGCTGTCGCCGACTTGCTTAGCTGCTGTCAGCAGCGCCTCGCCACACGACATCCCACCAACCGTTCTCTTTCTGAAGTTTGTAGACCTTGGCATCTTCAGGAGAAAGCGTAAACGATTCCGGATGAACAAAGCCTTCGAACACGTTCGAGTAGACCGGCTTCAAGGTTACAGGGTCCTTGATATCCGGGTCGGGAACAAGCATGCGGACACGCATCTGCGTCTTTGTTGGACCTGAGTCAAACCCGATGAGCGGCATTCTCCAGTAGGAAAGTCCGGCAAGGAAGACTTGATGGCGGCTATTGCCACAGGTGATACGATGCCGAAACTCTACAGGAAGCCATTCTCCGTCAGCGGTCTTGGCCTCCAGCACCATATTCAGCGCGCTGTCGAAAGCGTCAAAACTCAGCACTTGACTCGACTTGCTAATGAGATAGATGTAGCTTCCAGCTTTGTCGTCGCGAGAGGCGACGATCCGGAACAGGCGGCGATTTCTTGCCCCAGGACCCACATTCGGGGGCACACCAGCTATGGCGTAATTGTCCGACTTTCCATACCCACCCGCCGCATTTGGATCGTCCATTAATGAGCCAACTCGATAGTTAGCCACTCGCATGAAGTGGTCCTTCGATGGCTTGGACTGCAAACCCAGACCCGCCATCAGAACCAACGCGAGCCCTGCATGACAAGCAACGACCCGACTTCCCAAGTTTCCCAATCTCCTCATAATTTTCACCACTACAAAGACAGTGTCATGAGTGGTCCAAAGTGTTTAGTCTTTCTCAAAAACTCTACGGGGAGCTCAAATGAAAGACCAGGTTTCCACCTGGCAATCCGTCACCCGAGGGGAACGATCCGGTGTACTCGCCGTCGAGCGCCATCCCGTTGTCGGTCGCGATTAGGGAGTCATAAGCCGTGATCTCGATATTGGCCGGTCCAAAATACGGAACGGTCATCTGCAATACACCTCCAACTTCGTCGTACTTGAGTTTGAAGCCCATCTCTTCGCCGTTGAACAATATTTTGAAGTCTGCCCTTGTCGGCGAAATTGCCTTCAAAATCTTCATCGTAATCTTCTTCTGACCGATCTGATTCTCTACGCTGATATCGACGATCTTAGGAGGCCCCTCAGTGTAGGAGGTTGTTCCGGTCGAGGTCGTCAAAATCCAACCATCAGGATCAACACCCATTCCGGTTGGCGTTACGTTTGCTGGCAGTTGAAATGCATACCACTGTGTCCTTGCCGTGTTCCATAACGATCGTGTGAAAGTCTGTGAATTGACGGTGTATCGGAAGTCCACTGGCATCGTGTAAGTCGGATAGCTAGCGCTTTGGTTTTGCACGAGCTTCACAAGCAGGTAGGGAACGGTGTCCACCAACACAACTTTAGTGCCGTATTGGTAAGCCGCAGCACCGTTCTGAAAAACCCAAGGCTGGAAGAACCAATCCAAGTCTTGCCCGTAGGAATCCTCGACAGCTTGAATGAAGTCATCGGTGATGGCGGAGTCGTACTCGAATCGGTTGCGATAGTTCGCAAGTGCGGCAAAGAATGCGGAATCACCGAGAATCTTGCGGAGCATGTGCAGCACCCAGCCACCCTTGCGGTAGGAAAAGCTTGTACTAAAGATTCGGCTTTCGCTGGTGATGTCGTAGCAATAGACGCTTCCGTTGACGCTGCTTGGTTTTCGCGCCTGCATCGCGCTCTTGAGCGCGGCAAACCCGCTTGATCCGGGCTTGTTCTCAAGCCAAAGCGCTTCGCTGTACGTTGCAAAACCTTCGTTGAGCCAGATGTCGTGCCAAGTCTTGCACGTCACCATGTCGCCCCACCATTGGTGGCCCAGTTCGTGGGCCGTCACCGACTCGCTAAATGTTCCCTGCCCGGTCATTGTCTGGTGCTCCATACCGCCACCAAACGTGAACTGATAAATGCCGTACTTCTCGTTGATAAACGGATACAGCCCAAAGAGCGGCTTGAACGTGGCAAGCATTTGCACCGTTTGATTCCATGCCGTCCGATTGCTAGAGGTGTCGTTCTCGGGATAGATAAAGAATTCGAGCGGCATTGTGCCGCCTGTGTGCGTATAGCTGTTGGTCCAGGTGTTGTAATTCGTTGCAGCGAAACACAACAGATAGGGTGCCATGGGATAGCCCGTGCGATAGCGATAGCGTAGCTTGCTGCCAGGCATCGCGTCGATACCTTGGCGAACTCCGTTTGCGGCAACGACGAGGGGGCTTGGAACCGTAACCCAAATATCAAACGTCGCCTTATCGCTGTTTTCATCCTTGACTGGCCACCATGTGTGCGAATGCCAAGGCTCAGAAAGCGTCGAAACATAGGCCGCACCGCTAGACCGTGTGCCAAAGACGATAGAGCCAAAACCTGACCCGCTTGGCGCGACTCCGCCGTAGTTGATCTTAACGGTGAAGGTGTCGTTGCTATTGACGATCCGTGAGCTGATCGTCAAGCGAACGGTATTCACATCCAACCTTGTAAATGCGTTGGAAACGCCATCGACAAGGATCGAAGAGATCGAATAATTGTTGATCAGTCGAAACTCGAAGGTCGTGAGATTGTCAACGTTCGAGCGAATTGTCATCGTGTTCGAGCCGATGATCGTCTTTGTCGAGAGCGTTACGTCAATGTCGAGAAAGCAATGCAGAACATCGGTATCCGATGCCGCCGCGAGTTTTGGGGGTGTGGGCGGGATCGGCTTTTTTGCACCCTGTCTGAACTGTTGACGCAGTTCCGATGAATGCGAACAAGATTCAAGAAATCGAAGATGGACGACAGCCGCACTGGCTACGCTTGAGGATAGGGACAGCGCGATGAGCGCGCCGAAAAGCATGGTTTTTTTCATGGACATCGTTATCCCACAAGAATCAAAGACGAGGTCCTCCTATTGTAACGTTCTCAGACAATTTCCGCGAGGTTGAGATACCGGGTTTTCGCGTTGAATAAACTACGGCCATGCCCCACACGAGCGTCGTAATCCGCCCCATCTTGGATTCCGATTGTTTGGAACAACTCACCCAGCTGCTTCACCAAGCGTATGCGATTCGCCTGGAGGAGGGGTTTCGGTTCTTCGCCACTCATCAAGATGTAGAGGTCACCCGAGAGCGCGTTCAGCAAGGGCACTGCGTCGTCGCCGACTTAGAATCCAAGATCGTCGGTACGGCGACGATCCGACCACTCAAACCCGATGATCGCGTCGAGTACTACCGCCGCTCGGATGCCTGGAGCTTCGGTCAATTTGGAGTGCTGCCGGAGTATCGGGGGCAAGGGATTGGCAAACGGCTCTATGATGCTTGCGAAAAGTACGCTCAGGCTAACGGGGCCAAAGAGATTGGGCTGGACACGCCCGAGCATGCTCACAATCTGATTGCGATGTATAACGCTTGGGGGTTTGAGATCGTAGGGGAGTTTGACTATCCGCACACGAATTACAAGAGCGTGATCATGGGAAAGCGTGTCTGGATTGATGACTGATGAATCTGGTGAGGGATCTGTGAATCGCGATCAGTAACCTGCATCCGGCAATTCAAAATCCAAAATCGGCAATCTAAAATCCAAAATGCGATTCCTTCTCGCCTTCGACAAATTCCGCGGATCGATGACCGCCATCGAAGCGTGTCAAGCCGCCGCGGAAGGGCTTGCGGAGGTCGGGATAGAGTCGATTCAGTGCCCTCTATCGGATGGTGGAGACGGCTTCGTCGAAACCGTGGCCGTGGCCTGCGAGGGGTCATTGGAGACTGTCAAGGTTCTGGGGCCGCAGCGCGACCCGGTAGTGGCAAGGGTTTTCTTCGCAGATCCTGGCCCGAAGGCCATCATTGAGTCGGCTCACGCGTGTGGTTTATCTCTTCTTTCTCCGGAGGAAAGAAACCCGGAACTGACAACCACTTACGGCGTCGGGCAGCTCATCCAATACTGCGATCAAAAGCCCTGCACGATGATCCTGATGGGTATAGGTGGATCGGCAACCAACGATGGAGGAGCGGGGATGCTGGCTGCGTTGGGGTGGCAATTCTTCGATGAGGATGGAAAGACCTTTGTGCCGACCGGCGCTACGCTGCATAAGATCGCAAAGATTGAGAAAGGTCCACTTCTATCCACGCCAATCACAGTGGCCTCTGATGTCACGAATCCTCTCTGTGGTCCCCAGGGAGCTGCCTACGTTTTCGCAAGACAAAAGGGTGCCGACGACGCGATGATCGAGCGGCTTGATGCAGGATTGCGCCACTTCGCCGAGAAGATGCACGAGGCCACCGGATTCGATTACTCGCTTGCGGCCGGCGCTGGCGCGGCGGGCGGATTAGGCTTTGGGCTGATGTTCCTTGGTGGCGAAACTCGGTCAGGCGCGGAGATCGTGATGAAGCTTGTGAACTTTCCGATTCGCCTCACGAAATGCGATGTCTGCATCACTGGCGAAGGTTCGTTCGATGCGCAATCGGGGATGGGCAAGCTGCCAATGGTTGTGGCGGAGCACTGTAGACAGTCAGGAGTGCCTTGCTATCTTCTGGCAGGTGTAGTGCAGTCTGGCTCCTCGGAGTTGCCTTTTGCTGAAATACAGTCGATCAATACACCAGGGGAATCGCTTGAGCATTCGTTGAAGAATGCGAAGGATAATATGCGGCGGTCAGCTCGGGAGTTGGGTCTGAGGTTGTTGGAGGTGTCATCGTAACGGGCTATGGATATCTGCTTACGCGTGTGGCCAGGGCTTGAACTCTTCCATAGTTCTCGTGGTGGAACAAACCAACTTTCCTGGCAATCCCTCGCCTCCGTCTGGAATGATCTAACAACTCACCACCGATAGCAGATCGCCGATCGCTGAATGCTGATTGCCAAATAGAACATGAACATCGTAGTTTTGGACGGATATACACTGAACCCCGGCGACCTTTCTTGGAAAGGTCTTTCCCAGCTTGGCAGCCTCACCGTCCACGACCGCACCCCCGCCGATGCGATCTTAGAGCGATCCTTGGAAGCCGATGTTCTGTTCACAAACAAGACTCCACTCACGTCCGAGACCCTCGCGCTGCTCCCCAAGCTCAAATATATTGGCGTCCTTGCCACAGGCTATAACGTCGTGGATGTTCAGGCAGCCCGAGCGAGGGGGATTCCCGTCACCAATGTCCCCGAATACGGCACGCACGCGGTCGCTCAGGCGACCTTTGCCCTGATTCTCGAACTTACGAACCGGGTGGGTTACTATAGTCAAACAGTACGAGATGGGAGATGGGCAAATTCTGAAGATTGGTGCTACTACGATGGTCCGATCCTTGAGTTAAGCGGCCTCACTTTGGGGGTCATAGGGATGGGAAGGATTGGCTCTGCAGTTGGGCGGATGGGGCACGCTTTTGGGATGACCGTCACCTACTCATCGCGGACAGTCGCAAGTGGTCTTGACTTTCCCGCCGAACACGTCTCGTTTGAGAAGCTACTTCACGAATCGGATGTCATCAGTCTCCATTGCCCGCTGACCGAAAGCAATAAGGGCATGATCAACGTCGAGCGCATCGCCTTCATGAAGCCAAGCGCTCTGCTCATCAATACCAGTCGAGGACCACTGATTGACCAAAACGATCTGGCCTCGGCGCTTAATGCGGGCAAGATTGCCGGTGCAGCATTGGACGTGCTTTCTGTCGAGCCACCCCCTGCCGACAATCCCCTGCTCACCGCAAAGAACTGCATCATCACACCGCATATTGCATGGGCAGCGAGGACAGCCCGATCCCGGCTCTTACAGACCGCGGTGAATAACTTGCAAGCGTTTCTGGACGGGAGTCCGGTGAATGTGGTGAAGTAGTGAGTAGTGAGTAGTGAGTAGTGAGTAGTGAGTAGTGAGTCGTGAGTCGTGAATCGTGAGTAGATAGAAGAAGTCAGGTGCTGGTAATCTGCAATCACTTTCCAACCTTCACCCAAAACTTCTCCCCCATTTCCGGGTCGAACTTTTCCAATCGCTTCTTAAGCAGCTTGATCTTGTTCGCTAAAATTGGATCCTTGGCGGCACGATCCGCTACAAATTTGGCGCTCACGATCAGGTGGGCAAATAGCTCCGCCTTATCCTCCTCAACCGCAGCCGTGCCGTATTGGGTTAGGAACCCCGGCAGGTCTTCACGCAACGCGCCTGCATCTCCGTTGCGCATGTTCTTACCGCCCGTTCCATAGCCAAAATCCTTGGCGTTTAACGCCGACCATTCGGGGTCTTTTCGCATCACACCCATCCGCTGATCCATCATGTGAAAGAACTCGTGATGGACCACGGTGCGCTGATACTTGGGCGCATAGCTGCCCAGCTCGGCATCATAGTACATCGTGTCAATCTCGAATGCGGGCACGGCGGCTCGGGCTTGCCCGTTCACCGAGAGATCGCGACAGATGATAATGCGCGTCACCTTCGCCTTCTTCATAAGACTATGAGGGTAAAGACTCCACTCCTTGGTGAAGAGCGGCATGTACTTCTTGACCTGGTCCTCCGAAGCGGGCTTCCCCGCCACGGTGTATTTCGCCGGAGTGGTCGAAAAAGCCTCTTGCGAGACCTCGACCGACACACCGTAAGACCTCTCCAACTCCTGAAAGGAGCCCGGAGCCTGAGACAAGATAAGCGCAACAATCAGCGCCCTGGCAGTCATGTCTTATTGTAATCGGAGGATTGGGCAACGGCGAAGACTGACATCTTTGACAGGCTATTCCCTTGTTGTGTTTTGTACGGATTCACTTTCTGGCTCCATAAAGCGAATTGTCGTAGAATAGGGTGTCTCCCCGACCGGGGCGAGTGGTTTCGCCGATGACATTTCCCGCGCTCAAGTTTTTCCGACACTGGCCCACAGGTCTGCTGCTTCTCTCCGCCACTCTGTTCGCCCTACAGTCACCAGCTCAACAAAAGCAACCGACAGCCCCGACAGGTCCTTCCTTCGAAAAGGAGATCCAACCGCTTATCACCAAGCTCTGCGTGAAGTGTCATACGGGGGCCACGCCAGCCGCGGGTCTAAACCTTGCGAGTTTCAAAACAGAAGCTCAAGTACTCAAAGGCAAAGATGCTTGGGAGAAGGTCAGCCGCAATGTCAGCTCCGGTCATATGCCGCCGATGGGCTCTGCCCAACCCACCAAGGTCGAACGCCAAAAGATCGTCGAATACATCGACAAGCTCCTGTCTCGCGATTGCGTGGTACGCGATCCGGGCCGGGTCACGATCCGACGCCTCAATCGCACCGAATACAACAACACCATCCGCGACTTGCTTGGAGTTCCGTTCACGCCCGCTGACGACTTCCCTGCCGACGACGTCGGCTACGGCTTCGACAACATCGCCGATGTCCTTTCTATTTCCCCGCTCCTGATGGAGAAGTACTTAGACGCGGCGGAGAAGATCACCGAGAAGGCGATTGTCGTTCAGCCCGTCCAAACTCGACGCTATTCGGGCGATGAGTTGGCAGCCTCCAGCGGCGTGAACATCGTCCGCGAAACCATTGCCGGGATGTATTCAGCTGGTTCGGTGACGGCGGATCACGACTTTAAGAAAGCGGGCACGTACAAGATCAAGATCGTGGCGTTTGGAGACCAGGCCGGACCAGAGCCTGCAAAGATGGCGGTCAAACTGGGCAATCAACGCCTGACGGTTTTCGACGTTAAGGCCACTCCCGCTAATCCCTCAACCTATGAATTGCCGCTTGAAATGAAGGCCGGGAAGGTCAAGATTTCTGCGGAGTTCATCAACGACTATTACCAGCCGCAGGACCCCGACCCCAAGAACCGGGATCGAAACCTCTATGTGGCGTCTTTGGAGATCATTGGCCCCATTGAGGACATGAAGCCGATCCCCGAAAGCCACCGACGGCTCATCTTTGTGCAGCCCACTCCCGGCAAGGAGAAAGAAGCCGCAACTCAGATACTCAACCGTTTCGCGTCTCGAGCCTGGCGAAGACCGGCGACAACAGCAGAGGTTGAACGACTGACCCGATTTGTCGATATGACGAAGCGTGATGGAGCGCCGTTCGAGAAAGGCATTCAGCTCGCGGTGCAGGCTGTCTTGGTTTCACCAAGCTTCCTCTTTCGATTAGAGCTTGACGAACGTCCAACCGACTTGAAAGTGCAGCGCACACTTAATAACTATGAGCTTGCATCCCGACTGAGCTACTTCCTGTGGAGTTCGATGCCCGACGACGAACTGTACAAACTGGCCGAACAGGGCAAACTCTCCGACCCGGCGGTCCTTGAAGGCCAAACTCTGCGTATGCTGAAAGACCCCAAGGCAAGGGCGCTGGCGGACAATTTTGCGTCTCAGTGGCTGGAAATTCGCAAGCTCAACTACCTTTCTCCCGACGCCAAGCTCTTCCCCGAATTCTCCGAACAGCTCCGCAAAGATATGTGGCAAGAAACGCTGCTTTTCTTCGATCATATCGTGCGGCAGGATAGGCCGATTCTGGAATTCCTGGACTCAAAGTACACCTTCCTCAACGAGCGACTCGCCAATCTCTATGGTATTGCTGGCGTCACTGGCAACCAATTCAGGATGGTCACACTCAAAGACGCCAAGCGAGGAGGTGTCCTGACCCAAGCAAGTGTCCTGACTATCACCTCCAACCCGACCCGAACCTCGCCCGTGAAGCGTGGAAAGTGGGTTTTGGAGCAGATTTTGGGGACACCGCCCCCTCCGCCGCCACCTGGTGTGGGCAACCTTTCTGAAGAACGCAAGAAGATCGAGGGCAAAACGATCCGACAGCGTCTTGAGCAGCATCGTTCTGATCCCGCCTGCGCAAATTGTCATAAGGGGATGGACACGCTGGGCTTTGGTCTTGAGAATTTCAATGCAATCGGACAATGGCGAACGTCTGATGAAGGAATGAAGATCGATTCGGCAGGAGCGATGCCCGATGGAGCCAAGTTCAAGGGCCCTACCGATCTCAAGGTTTACCTGCTTGCCAAGAAGCCACAGTTTGTGCGGGCGTTCGGTGAGAAAATGCTGATCTACGCCCTGGGCAGAGGATTGACAAGCGCGGACAAGTGCCATATCGACGAAATCGCTAAGGCCGCAGAGGGTGGCAATTATCGCATGAGTACGGTTATTCTGGCAGTCGTCAAGAGTGATGCCTTTCGGAAGCGACGGGGAGACGGAGGACGATAACAACGTGAGCTACAAATCACTACCAAGACGTACTTTCTTGAAGGGGATCGGCACGGCGATGGCCCTCCCGCTTTTGGAGAAGATGCTCCCATTGACGGCTGTCGCACAGTCAATGCCCACGCAAGGCGCGCCAATGCGCATGGCGTTCATGTTCGTCCCGAACGGTATCAATATGGAGCACTGGGTTCCCCCAGTCGATGGAGCGCTCACCCAGCTTCCCTACACGTTGGAACCGTTGAAGGGCGTTAAGGACAACATTAACGTTCTCACCGGTTTGGCACAGCACAAGGCGCATGCACTCGGCGATGGCCCAGGCGATCACGCTCGTTCTTCTGCAGTTTGGCTTACCGGCGTCCATCCCAAAAAGACGGCTGGTTCGGACATCAATGTCGGTATCTCGGCTGACCAAGTCGCCGCCCAAGCCATCGGAAAAGAGACCCGGTTTGCTTCGCTGGAGCTCGGCTGCGAGCGTGGAGCCGTCGCGGGCGATTGCGACTCGGGCTACAGTTGCGCCTATTCCACCAGCATCTCTTGGCGGAGCGCCACCACACCCAATGCAAAAGAGGTCAATCCCCGGCTCGTGTTCGAGCGACTATTTGGGCGGGGATCAGCCGACGAGCAGGAGCTCAGTAAGCAGATGCGCGACCGCTACCGGAAGAGCGTTCTCGATTTCGTGCTTGAAGATGCAAACCGACTGAGCAAGCAGCTTGGCATCCGCGATCAGCAAAAGCTTGACGAGTACCTCACCGGCGTGCGCGAAATCGAAGAGAGAATTCTCAAGATGGAAAGGGAGAACCCGGCCGCTTTCATCGCTGGGAATCGGCCATCTGGAATTCCGAGCGACTATGGCGAACACATTCGGCTGATGGGCGATATGATGATCCTTGCTTTTCAAGCCGATCTAACCCGAATCTCGACCTTCATGTTCGCCAACGAAGGCAGCAATCGCAGCTATGGGCTGATCGGCGTGAAGGATGGCCATCATGACATCTCCCACCACGGCAAGGACCCGGTGAAGTTAGAGTCGAAGAAGCAGATCGACCGTTTTCACATGGTTCAACTCGCCTACATTCTTGAGCGGATGAAGAATACGAAGGAGCTGGACGGCACCCTCTTGGACCACTCGATGGTGGTTTACGGTGGCGGAATCAGCGACGGCGACCGCCATAACCACGACGATCTCCCGATCCTCTTTGCCGGGTCGGCAAAGGGCACGATCCGCACCGGGCGACACGTCCGCTACCAACCAACACCGATGAACAACCTCTTCCTTTCCATGCTTGACAAGGTAGGGGTGAGGGTGGAGACACTCGGAGACAGCACAGGAAAACTGCAAGGCCTATTCTAAGCAAGTGCCCCCGGCTAAAAAGTTGACTTAAAAGAAGTGTCAGCCTGTGAGCGCCGCAATGCCTGGAAGCACCTTCCCTTCCAGAAACTCAAGGCTTGCCCCCCCGCCTGTACTGACGTGGCTCACACGATCGGCGAATCCGAACTTCTCAATCGCCGCCGCGGAATCGCCTCCACCGACGATCGTGATCGCATTGGAGTCGGCAAGGGCCTGGGCGACCGCCTTCGTGCCAGCGGCAAACGGCTCCATCTCAAAAACTCCCATTGGGCCGTTCCAGACCACAGTCCCCGCCATCTTGACCACCGTTGCGAAGAGGTGCTGAGAGTCGGACCCAATGTCGGCACCGATCATACCGTCTGGGATGTCAGCCACCTTGACGGTGCGCGTCTGAGCCGTTGGCGACAGCTCAGACGCGATGACCACATCCACAGGAAGAACGATCTTGTCGCTATGGTTCTTGATAAGTTCTGCGGCGAAGTCGATGCTGGTTTCGTCCAAGAGCGAATTGCCGATATTGAACCCCTGAGCCTTGAAGAATGTGAAGATCATTCCGCCACCAATCAGGAGCTTGTCGACCTTTGGAAGCAGGCTTTCGATGACGGCGATCTTGTCCTTGACCTTCGCCCCGCCCATGATCGCCACAAACGGGCGCTTCGGGCTGTCCAAAGCCTTGCCGAGATACTCCACCTCTTTTTCGATCAGGAATCCGGCAACGCCGGGAAGGATATGGGCAACGCCCTCGGTCGAAGCGTGGGCTCGGTGGGCTGTGCCGAAAGCATCGTTCACGTAAACGTCGGCGAGCGAGGCAAGCTGTTTGGCGAATGCCGGGGCGTTCTGTTCCTCTTCGGGATGGAAACGGACATTCTCCAACAGGATAGCCTCACCGAATCGGAGCGCGCGACATGCTTCCTCAACTTCAGGACCGACGCAGTCAGGCAGCAACGGGACGCGCTGGTCGAGTAGCTCGCTAAGGCACTTTGCCACCGGCAACAGCGAGAACTCCGGAGAAACACCCTTTGGTCGTCCGAGATGGCTGCAAAGAATGACGGCGGCACCGCTGTCGAGCAGATGCTTTATCGTTGGTAGAGCTTCGGTGATGCGGCGGTCATCGGTGATCAATCCACCCTCTAAAGGCACGTTAAAGTCACAGCGGACGAGCACTCTTTTGCCCTTTACGTCGATGTCTCGGACAGTCTTCATTGTTGAGGACGATCTTACCGTTTCGGGGCTGCGTGACCCGTCAAAGTGACTACACAAGAGAAAACGGCGCGACCTTGGTGTGGTCACGCCGTTCAGAAGATTCGGTGAAGAGCTATCTGCCTCCTTCCGTCTCCTTGTTGTCCCCCGCGCTGGATTCACCGCTAACGCCACGAGACTTCGCTAACTCCTGTTGCTCAGGAGTGAGGTTATCGGTCTTGGTCAGATCAGTTGATGCTGGCTTCTCACCCTTTGCCGCAGGTTCGCTGGCTGTATCCGAGGAACAGCCAGTGACCGAGAAGAGTACAGAAACGATTACAGAGGCTATCAACAGTTTTCGCATTAGAAAATGATCCTCGCATCCCAGTTCTGGAAGTCGATGTCCGGTCTCAGAAGGTAGGGGTGGCAGAAGTTTGCATCCCACGATCTGTTGGTCACGAACTTACCGTTGTATCGAGCAAACGGGTCCGTTCGAGGGTCTCGGTCTCCAGTTTCAAACACGCCGATCTTTCGAGCCTTTGCATGACCATCCGCATAAGAATAGGTCATCGTGCTGTTATAGAGATCGTAACCCTGGTTGCTCGAATTCGAAGAATATGAGCTCGACTCTCCGTTGTTGCTCACCGAACACCCTACGAACCCAGGAACATACCGGCAAGGCAGTGTTGGGTTCGGGCAGTTGAGCCATGGCGAAGCATAGCTTCCTCCGATCAGAGATCGCCTTCCCGTACCGGGCCAGAAAACGATCAGATCGGCCACGCTGCCAATCGCGGTAGAACTGTAACTTTGAAGAAGTCCATTGTACAGATAAGTGTGATCAGAAGCGTCCAAGGGGGGCTTCAAACCACCGAGCATCGAATACGTACCACCGTCAAAGCGGTTGCCAGCGGGATCATGAAGGATCCCATAGTTCTTGATGTAAGGTTGCAACGCATTAAACACAAACGAATTCGTCGCATCGATTCGATCCTGCGGTTGCCCTGTGGCAATACGCGCCGGAGTAGGAATAAACCGGTTTGAAGTCGTTGCGGTCGCGCCTAGGCTCGGAACCGGAATGGTTGCCAAGGGAAACAGATCATCGTAATCTGGGAGATACAGCTGAGCAGCTGTAGCAAGATTCTTCAGATTGCTAATAGCTTGAGTTTTCTTCGCCGCCAGTTTTGCCTGCGCAAATACAGGGAAAAGAATAGCCGCGAGAATCGCGATGATTGCGATCACCACGAGTAGTTCGATGAGCGTGAAGCCAAGCCTATGCTTGGGTTCACCTATTTGTCGAGTCATTGATCGAGGTCCTTGGGCTCCGGCCAAATTTGAAACGGACGGTCCTCGTCAATAATTATATCTTGATTAGAACAAAACAGGCTTCATATTTTCAAAAAAGTTCACATTTGCACTGGTCAGTTGCTTGTCTAAAAGCTGTTGCCCATCAGCCTTACCCATCTGACGTGACATTTTCCTGTCATGACAATAAAGTTCAGTACACATTTATGACTGGCGGAAAAAACTGTTACTAACTCTGTACCCCAATGGCTCGACTCTATATCAGACCCAATCTACTGCGCTGGATTCTTGCGCGATAGTATATGAGCAAAGCCACTAAGTACTTCCATATCATCCATGAAGAGGATTGTACGCAATAGCTTATTCTTTAGATCATCTGTAGTTGATAAAATCCACGGGATAAGACAGGTCCAATCCTTTCACGAACTGAATCACCTTTTGTAGGTCATCCTTACTCTTTGCGCTTACACGAACCTGATCGCCCTGAATCTGCGCGTTGACTTTGAGCCCTTTATCCTTAATCTGCTTGATAAGCGGCTTGGCCTGATCTTGAGCAATGCCGACTTTGAACGTAATCGTTTGCTTCACTGATATCCCTGCACCCGGCTCCAACTTCCCGTCTTCCACCGACCGTAAATCGATTCCACGCTTAACAAGCTTTGAAATCAAGATATCTTTTAGCTGGCCCATGCGGAATTCATCTTCGGCAAGAAGATGAATATCATTATTCTTCTCTAGCTCAATGCTCGCGATGCTGCCTTTGAAGTCATAGCGGTTCGCCAGTTCGCGCTGGGCTTGGTCCACCGCGTTCTTGACCTCCATGCTATCTACCTGTGAAACGATATCAAACGAAAACTCACTTGCCATTCTTCTTTCCTGCCTCCCTCGTATAAACCCATTTGGTCGTCTTGACTTCGTCCTCAAGAGTCGCCGTCAACGTCTTGCCATCCTTGCTGATGACAAGCTCCGTTATACCGGGTGTGCTCTGCTTAACCCCGTTCGCCTCGGTCGCCGTGAGGATGAGCTTCGACTGCTTCTTGTCCTTGTCGTCATGCTTCTCCCAAGTCCCCGACATCGTCATCGCCTTCCCGTTCTGGTTGAAGACGACCGCTTGGAATGTCTTGTCTTTTCGCAGCAACAAACTCAGGGTTGTCCTTTGTGCCGCAGTCTTGTAAGTTCGGACCGTCTGCAAGCTTCGCGCATCCGTCTTCTTGGCGTCAATGACGATCTTCCCCGCCCATTCACCAAGAAATGCCTGCCCGACCATCGTGGCGCAAGAGCACATCAAAGCCAGGATGAGGAGAATCCGTCGCATTGGCTTGGATTAAACCCTAAGTCGCCCCATTCAGGCTGATGGGCAGGAAGGTCTCATCGGCGCCACTGCGATAAGGCGCGTCTACTCCAGGCCAAAGTTGTCGCAGAGCTAGCTGTTGTGGAAGGTTGCAAACGCCCCACCGTCGAAAAGCTGCACGCCTGTTGGGATGGAATCGCATCCCTAAGCGAGCCGCTTTCCTTGCCAGACCCATCTGCCCCCAAAGCACATACAGCGCGGCGAGATGGAGTGCACAGGCTCCCAGACCACGGCGTACCACTGCCCTATCCCAACGCCCATCAATCCATCGGTCCGCCCCCATTAACAGTCCCTGACGAATCCTTATCTCCTCAACTGATGCACTCTCAGCAAGTGAAAAGGAGTTTGTTGGATGAATTCGCCAGTAGGTCAGTTTCTCAGGAACAAACGCCACTGTGTGATGATTCGAAGCGGCGAGCAATGCCATCCAATCTCCCGAGTAACGCAGCCCAGGGTCGAACTTGGCGAACGGCTTTCGGAAGACAACACTCGAAGCCAAGACTCGATTGGATTCGAGAAGCCAGGGAAACAACTCCTGCTCTTCAGTGATCGGCCAATCCTCATGCTGGTCTCGCTTGCGCTCAAGGGGGTTGGTATTCGGCGCCAGCCATCCGTGTGTGTAACAAAGTGGCGCTCCAGGGTTCCTGTCCAATGCTTCTAACTGCAAGGCAAGCTTGTTTGGCTCCCAAAAGTCATCTGAATTCAGAATCGCGATCAGGTCGGTTGAGGCAAGCGAAACACCACGATTCTGGTTTCCATAGGTTCCTAGGTTGGAATCGTTTTGAAAGAGCTTAATCCGCGCATCGTCAAAGCTCTTCCAGACCTCCATAGAGTCGTCAGTACTGCCATCGTCGACGACAATCATCTCCCAATCGGGCATCGTCTGCGCCAATACGGACTCCACGCACTGCGGAATGTAGGGCGCATGGTTGTAGCTCGGGACGACGATACTGATTTTTGGCTGCATACGCTGACCAGCGTAGCTTACTTGCTTCCTCAACCAGGTTTGAAGCTTGGCACGTTGTCGGCTTCACTTACGATCTCTTGGACGGGTACACCAAGTTCCGCTGCGAGGAGCTGAGACATCTCCTCCATATACTTCATGCTCCATGCCTCCGAACAAAGGCGGATGATCCCGTCATTGCCCGCGAGCACATAGGTTGGGACGGTCTTGCACCCGTACTTCCGGGACACCGCCAAATCCATGTCGATGGCTTGCGGCATCTGAATCCGATTCTCCTGACAATAGGCGCTGGTTTCAGCTAAGCCATCTTGGCTCACTCCAACGATCACTGCTTCGGGGTAAGCACGAACCAATCGGTCGTAATATGGCATCGCGAAGCGGCATGTCGAGCAACCCGTGCGCCAGATGAAAGCGAGAATGGGTTTCCCGCCACGTGCGGCTTGGGAATCGAAGTCACCGAGTACAAAATCGATGAACGGCTGCCCTACCTCAGGCAAGTTACTCATTCACTAAGTATGTCTTAGGTGTCTCTTCGGTTGTTTTGGGAGCGGGTGGCGGCAGGGTGTTGAGCTTCTGCGAAAGCTCGTCTACGGCAAGAGTCTGAGAGTGAAGCGCTTGCGTCAAACGCTCGACCTGAGCGGCAAGGGCGAGAACCTGGGGATCCTGAGACGAACTGTTTCGGTTGAGCAACTCAGCCATCTTTTGCTGATGCTTGGTAAGGATGTACACGATCGGGATCATAAACATCACGAAGCCCAAGACAAGGCCCAAGATCTCGTCACCCTGGAGATCAAAGGCGAACAGGTCCACCAGTTGATGTGTCATCCCTGGTCACCGTTCTGGTTCTGCACACTGCCCGTTGATCCCGACCCAAGCCGTCTCTGATTCCCGGCGATTTCGTCGATCATCATCGTTTGCTGATGGACGAGTGTCTTGAGTTCGGCAACTTCCCTTCGCAACATGTCCATTTCAGGACTCCCTTGTATGTTCCGATTCCCGTGGATCAGTTCAGCCATTTTCTGTTGGTGTTTGGTGAGGATCGCAACGATAGGAATCATGAAGATCACTATCGGAACAGCAATCGCTGGCAGCATTTCCCACATGGAATCGGCAATGAGAGTATCGATATTCATAAACACCCACGGAATCCGTACATCCGTGAGGTCATTCTACAAAAAAAGTTGGATCGACATGGGTCTACAGGGCCTGGTGTCCGAGTTCTTGTAGGGCATTTGGCAGGTCGATGCGGCCTTCATAGATCGCCTTGCCGACGATAGCGCCCTCAAGATTGGGCAGTCGCAGGCCGTCTATCGCTCTCAGGTCTTCCACAGAACTCACTCCACCGCTTGCGATCACTTTGCCCGCAACCGTTTCGCAAACTCGCTTCAGCATCGAGAGATTCGGCCCTTGCATCGCGCCATCTGTAGCGATATCCGTCACGATAAACCGCGCAACCCCCAAACCATCCAGCTGATGAAGGAAAGCGTAAAGCTCAATATCCTCGCCTTCCGTCCAACCCGAGACTTTCACGATCCCATCCCGAGCGTCAACACCGGCAATTGCTGCATTTCCAAGCTCGCCAAACGCATGTTCGACGAATTCTAAGTCTGTTGCGATGCGTGTGCCAAAGATCACGCGGGCAATACCGCTCTTTAGAATTTGCCTTGCGCTCTCAAGCGAACGAATGCCACCGCCAAGCTCAATCTTTGCCGGAGTCTCTTTAGCGATCCGTTCGACAACCGTTAGATTGACGGGACACCCAGCCTTTGCCCCATCCAAGTCGACAATATGGATCCATTGCGCCCCGGCGTCAGCAAAGCCCTTGGCCACGGCGACCGGATCGTCGGAATACTCTGTCTTTTGGGCATAGTCGCCTTGGGTCAGCCGTACGCATTTGCCCTCAAGGATGTCAATTGCCGGGAGGATCAGCATGTGAGAAAGCTCCGCATGAGGTTCAGCCCCGCCTCTCCACTCTTTTCAGGGTGAAACTGGGTAGCCCAAATATTGCCCTTACGGATAGCCGATGCGAACTGAATACCGTAAGTTGTGCGACCAGCCACGTCGGCGACGTCGGTGCAATCGGTGTACAGAGAGTGGACGAAGTAGAACTGGTCAATTTTGGATTTTAGATTTTGGATTTTGGATCGGCATGAAGGTTCTTGATATTGGGTATTGGGTGATTCAAATGTCCATGATCGCTGATCGCCAACTGTTAATGGCTCTGAAATATCACCCATTGTTTCGCGTGTATCACTCCCTCTCCCTTCTCCTAATTCATCGTTCATCGTTCCGCGTTCATCGTTTTCAAACTCAACGTCGTTCCATCCGGTGTGAGGCACTTTGAGCCCCATATCTTTCGGGAAGTACAGTACTTTGCCCCCGACCAGACCAAGCCCCTTGTGCTCCCCATGCTCCTCGCTGGATTCAAAGAGCAGCTGTTGACCCAAGCAAATGCCGAGCAATGGCTGGCCAGATCGAGCAAAGGACTGGATATCGTCGGCTACAGAAGTGATGTGCTCCATCGCCGCGCCAAAAGCGCCGACTCCGGGGATGATGAGCTTTGTCGCCCCTTTGAGGGTGGGCTGCACCGAGCACTCAAAACCAAGGTGGCAAACCGCCCTTTCCACCGAACGGAGGTTTCCCATGCCGTAATCGAGAACGACGATCATCCAATCTGGCCTTTCGTCGAAGGCGCAGCTCTGCGCTCGGTTGGTATAGTTGCATCCCGCAACGCACGCCCGAATCCCTTAAAGATCGCCTCGCAAATATGGTGATCGTTCTCACCGGCGATCTGTCGAATATGAAGTGTCACGCCTGCGTTTGCCGTGATCGCCCTGAAGAACTCTTTCACACACTCTGTCGAGAGGTCACCAATCTTATCGCGAGAAAATCGAACGTCAAAGTCGAGAAAACCACGACCACTAAAATCGATCGCCACAAGCACGAGGGCATCGTCCATCGGCGTGTGATTGCTGGCATACCTCTGAATCCCTTCGGATGCCGCGCTCGCCTCCGAAATCGCCTTACCCATCACAATTCCTACGTCCTCGACAGTGTGGTGGTCATCCACATTGAGGTCCCCCTCCGCTTTGACACCAAGATCAAGCTGGCCGTGAAACGCAAAGAGCTGTAACATGTGGTCAAAAAAGCCAATGCCGGTGCTGACGTCTTGCCGTGTGCCCCCGTCGAGATCGAGCACAACTTGCACGCGAGTTTCGTTTGTATCCCTGTCTAACTCGGCATATCGAACGCCGGTCGGCCCCTTGCTCATATGCTGATTGTACTCGTGTGAACTGTACTTAAGGTTCCTTCGCCGCCAACGGTATATAATGTACATGGCGGTTGGGGAGAAAATATGGCTAATAATCAGACGGTTACTGCAGCAAGCGACGTCGGCGTTCAGGCGTACGTGCGCCTTGTAAGAGCTGCCGATGCTGTCTTCTCCGAAGTGAGCTCTGGGCTCTCTTCATATCAAATTTCGCCCACTCAGTTTTCGACTCTAAAGGCGCTCCGGTTTTCCGGTCCGCTTTCGCAGCGAGACATCGGGCGATACATTTTGAAAACGGGCGGCAATGTCACCGTGATCGTAGACCAGCTTGAATCGATGGGGTTCGTTTCACGAATTCGAGATTCAGAGGATCGACGCGTGTGTTATGTAAACCTGACGGAGAAGGGGGAGAAGTTCTTTGATTCGGTTTATCCGACTTACCAAGAGAAGGTTCGTACGGCGATGGGACGCCTTACACCATCGGAACAGGCCGTGCTTGCCGAGCTTCTGGAGAAGCTGAAAAAGGGCAACGAGGTCCGGTCGGCGGTGGTCAACACTTCAAGGTCCGACAACTGACGGACTCGGCGGCAATCGAAGACGTTCTTTCGGTTTGTTTTGCTTGCGAAAGAACAAGGTTCTCAAAATGTTGAGCCCCCTCTGGGCTTGAGGGGGCTTGCTCAACAGGAGGTGCCGAAAGCACCCCAATCCTTCGTATTGTCAATGGACCGGTTCATCCCGATCTCTGCCTTCTGACCTTAGAAAGACGGGCGCCTTCCAGGCCGCACGGCGATGTCCACATGTTCTTCTTGCCTTCACTACAGCTTTGTAGTTCCAGCACCGCAACTCATCCTGCTCAACATCAGTCTGAGTCATGGCGACTCTCGCTCGTCTACGGGGTTAGCTGTCGGGTTCAGGCCAAGAGTTGCCTTTGGAAGGTCCATTCCCTTCCGTTCACCCCAAAGGTTCGGTTCCCCCGCTCCCTCACGAATGAGGGACTAAACGTTGGCATTGCAGCCTTACATATTGTAGTAGGGTTTTGAGTCGATTTAGTTCCCCAAAACGCGAACTTTATCGAAAAAACCAAACGTTGGGATATTTGGCAGATCAAGAAGGTCTCGGATCGGTAAAATCGGAAGGTTGCCGGAGCGCTCCGCTCCGCTCTCCAAGGATCGCCATGTCTATTCTCGTCGACAAGAATTCCCGCGTAATCGTCTGTGGCATGACCGGCCGCGAAGGCAGTTTTCACACCGAACAGATGATCCAGTACGGCACCCAAGTGGTTGCCGGAGTCACCCCCGGTAAGGGTGGAACACAGCACCTTGGCGTTCCTGTTTTCGACTCTGTCGCCGATGCCGTTGCCGCAACGGGCGCAAATGCAGGTCTTATCTTTGTTCCGCCTCCATTCGCTGCCGATTCGGTACTGGAGTGCGAAGCGGCTGGGCTTCCTTTTGTATCCCTAATCACCGAAGGCATCCCCACACAAGACATGGTTCGTGTCACAAATCGACTCAAAGCGAACGGGACGACAAAGCTTCTCGGCGGCAACTGCGCAGGCATCATCACCCCCGGCGAATGCAAGATGGGCATCATGCCTGGACATATCTTTAAGCCAGGCCCGATCGGTTTGGTTAGCCGCAGCGGAACCTTAACTTACGAAATCGTTTGGGAATTGACGCGCGCGGACCTCGGTCAGACAACGTGCGTTGGAATCGGCGGCGACCCCGTCCCAGGCATGCGCTTCATCGACGTTATGCGATTGTTTGAAGCGGACCCGGCGACGAAGGCCGTCGTCATGGTTGGCGAGATCGGCGGCTCCGACGAAGAGACCGCTGCTGAGTACATCAAGTCGATGACCAAGCCCGTGGTCTCATTCATCTCTGGGCGGACAGCCCCTCCCGGCAAGCGCATGGGCCACGCTGGCGCCATCATCTCGGGTGGCAAAGGCACGCCGCAGTCGAAAGTGGATGCCCTGCTCGGCGCGGGCGCAGCTGTTGCCGACAAAACGAGCGAAGTTCCAGGATTAGTTAAAGAAGCCCTCGATAAACTAAGCATTCGGCTGTAAACTCTACATATGTGCAAAGTTCGGATACTACTAGCGCTCCTTGCGCTGGTTATGGTGATCGGTGGGTGCGGCCAAAAGGAAGAAAAGGCGACGCTGTCGGCAAGCGCCGGTTCAGCTGATTTTCCGGCCGCTGAGTGGCAAGACGTATCTCACTCGACCTTCTCTATGAAGCTCCCAACAGGTTGGAAAATCCTTGACCTGACTTCAGAAGAGTTTGATTCTATGGTCAAAAGCATGGTCGATTCGAATCCAAACTTTAAGTCTGTTGAGCCAACAATCAGACAATTGAAGACTCAAGGCCAGATGAAGATGATGGCTTTTGATGTAAGCACGGCGCACACAGGATTCACCGATAACGTAAACGTCATTATCTCTCCCTCCCCAACTCCTATCAAATTTGATGAAATTGCCAAGCGAAATCGAGATACGATGGCGGCGATGCTTGGCACCGATGCGGCTCTTGACTATAGCGAGGTGAACTTACCAGCAGGCAAGTTTGCTCGAATCAAGTATTCGATGCCTATGAATACTCCTTCAGGAGGTCAATTCATGGTCCAAGGCATGGCATTTGTCACGGCTAAAGACAACAATGAGGTGGTCTTTACCTTTTCAGCCACTGACACATCTGCCAACGCTATGGAAAAGGCAGCTGACAAAGCAATGACGTCAGTTAAGCTGAAATAGGCCTCATAGAAGCTGTAGAATTCGGTTATGCGTAACATAACCACCGTCATTGCTGCGGGGCTTGCTGTACTCGTCTGCGGCTGTAATAGCAACTCTGGAGCAGGTGGCACGCAGGATTATGCACGGGACGAGCGCCCCTTTGCCGTGATGGAGGCTGCCAACCTCCCGGAAGGCAAATGGACCGAATTCGGTTCGAGTTCATGCTCTATCAAGCTGCCCAAAGATTGGAAGAGCTTCGATCTCAACCAATCGGACATTGAGGCCGTTCTTGTCGAAGCAGAAACAAGCAACCCCGCTTTCAAGGGAATGGCGCTTTCCCTCCTTGACGCAAAGGAGCACGGAGGCCTGCAACTCTTTGCTCTTGACCCAAAAGACGTGGATGGGTTTAGCGACAACATGAGCATCGTCATGCTGGATGCACCTGCCAATGTCAAGATGGACGACGCCATCAAGATTGGTAAGGAAGAGATTCTGAGCATTGCCAGCGGGACGATTGAGTACGCGGAGGTTCAGCCACCCGCCGGGAAGTTCGCTCGCATCGAATACACAAGCATGAGGAAGGGGCGCGGCGGTGAAGACGTTAAGCTCGCATCGTGGGCTTATCTTGGACTCCACAACGGCAAAATGGTGACGATCACCTTTTCGGCAATCTACAGCCGCGCTGCCGAGATGGAGAAAATTGCCGACAGCGCGATCACTTCCTTTAAGATGAAGTGACACATAAGGACCATGGAAAAAGTGTCGAGCCTATGAAGCTACTCAAATCGACTGTCGTCATTGCGATCTTAACAATTCTTGTCACGGGCTGCGGATGCAGCGGCAATCCTGATCTCAACACGAAAAACTGGCAGGAGATAAACAGCGAAGAATTCACTATCAAGATTCCAGCATCGTGGATGACTCGGAACAGCGCCGATCCAAACATTGATGAACGCCTTAATCAAGCAGCGCAACTCAATCCAGGCCTAGAAGAAATCAAATCTCAACGGGACGAGCTTGTCAGGACTGGAGCTATCAAGCTTTCGGCGCATCGGACCGACAATCCCGACGATGGCTACAACGATGGCTGTAGTGTAGTCATTGAAGAGGCCGAGACGAGCTGGACTCTGAGTGGGAATGTTGAAGAGACCAAACAGGCGATGCGACCCTTCTTAGCGCCTGGTAGTGAGTTTGAATACTCTGAGAAGGACTATCCAGCTGGCAAGTTTGGGATCCTGAAGTCCAAGATTTGGATATCTACGCCAAGTGGAGGAAAGGTGACCACCGCCTTTTGTATGTTTATGGCTTTGGCCAACGGCAAGTCTGTCACGATCACTTTTGCAGCGGGCGAAAAGCGTAAAGCTGATATCGAGAAAATCGCCGATGAGGCGATGAAGACCTTTAAGCTCAACAGCCCTTGATTTGTAGCAAGGATTCTATCAATCAGCCAAACTTAATCTGTGAGCAGCGCTGATCGCTATTTCGACTACGCGGCGACTACCCCAGTTGACCCCCGCGTGCTTGAGTCGATGCTTCCCTACTTCAAGGAAGATTTCGGGAATGCGAACTCCATTCATGGGTTTGGGCAACGAGCACACTCCGCCGTTGAACATGCTCGTGAGCAGGTGGCAAAGCTCATCGGTGCAGAAGACCCCAGCGAAATCTTCTTTACTTCAGGCGCAACCGAAGCCAATAACTGGGTTTTAAGATCGTTCGAGACCGGATATGTGAGTCCGTTTGAGCATAGCTCGATGCGCGAGCCTGCATTAGACCACGGTTTCTCTTTCCTCACAAACGATGGTTGGGATTTGAATGCCCCGAGCGCGGCCTCTTTCATTAGCGTGATGCTTGTGAACAACGAGACCGGAGCGATCCTTGACCCGACCGCACTTCGAAAAAGCGCGGCATTTCTCCACTCTGATATCACGCAAGCCGTCGGCAAAATTCACGTTGATGTACAGGCTCTTGATCTGGATACTGCATCCATGAGCGCCCACAAACTTTATGGACCGAAGGGGATCGGCGCTCTGTACCTGCGCGGAGGGACATCTCTGCGACCGTTCATCTTAGGTGGCGAACAAGAGCAGGGTCTTCGCGGTGGGACTCTCAACGTTCCCGGCATCGTCGGCTTTGGAAAAGCCGCCGAGATTGCCATTGACGAACGCCTAGAGGATGAGCGACGCGCCCAGGCTCTACAAAAGAGCCTCATCGAGGAACTGTCGAAGTCCTCTGAAGTGCAGGTTAATCGACCCTCGACAAGCTCGCCGTTTATCCTCAGCGTTTCGTTTGGAGGGCTGCAGGGAGAGACAATGGTGGTCGAGGCGGACAGCCGGGGATTTGCCATAAGCAGTGGCGCAGCGTGCAGTTCGCGGTCCACCGAGCCGAGCCACGTACTCACGGCCTTGGGCCTAGTGGACTACTGGCTAAAAGGTACAGTTCGAATAAGCTTGGGCCGATTTACGACTGAATCTGCGGTTTTTGAACTTGCGAGAACTCTAAATGAGATCGCAGGAACGATTCGACGCATGAGTCTGTAGAAGTTATTGCAACAGGTTGCCCTGTTGTCGCCGTCTTAATACTCGGTGGCATAAAGATTGCAACCTGAGATTTATGCCGCGCACTCGACGAAGCGTGCGCTCGGTTGCCTGCTTGACAGCCGACCTCCGATGTGTTACCGTATCTTAGTAGACAGTAAGAACGAGAACCCGCACGCGCCTCACAGCACTGCGACGACCTGTTACATTGCGGCCACGCCCCGGAAGAGTATGAGCAATTTGAATATTTTGGAGGACTATACCCCCTGATGCCTGGAGAAAACGCAGTAGTGACACAACCGCGCCGAGGTCGAGCGATCACCGTTCGCACCCCCGGTCGACATACCTTTGCTGAGGCCGCAAACACACGGCAGCTCGCAGAGGAGTTCGGCTCTGAGCCGGTTGACGAAGATCTGTTAGAGATCGAAACGGGGGATGAGGAGCCCGACGAGCCGGAAGCGCCGGCACATCACGACGACAGCGAAGAGCTTGAGATGTGGATGCGCCAGACTCGGCGCGCTCAACTGCTGACTCCTGAGCAAGAGGTCCACCTCGCCATGCTCGTGCAAGCACACGAGATGCTTATGAAGGACAACACGCAGCAGCTGCTTCGTCTGCTTCACCGAGGCGAGATGGCCCAGTTCGGGATGCCCGAAACGGTCACCCCGGAGCTTCGCGAGCACATCACACGCCAGGGGTTTGGCGCAAAGAAGATTCTCATCGAGTCGAACCTTCGCTTGGTCGTATCCATCGCGAAGAAGTACAACGCTCGTGGTATCCCGCTTGCCGACCTGATTCAAGAAGGCAACCTTGGTCTTATCCGTGCCGTTGAAAAGTTCGACTGGTCGAAGGGCTTCCGCTTCTCCACCTACGCGACGTGGTGGATTCGCCGAGCTATCGCCCGAGCCATCATTAACCAGGGACGCACGATCCGTATTCCGGTGTATGTGGCTGAGCTTATCAACAAAGTTGTGAAGACGGCGAGCCGTCTGCAGCAAGAGATGCAGCGCGAACCTACCGAGGAAGAGATCTCACGCGAGGTTGGCCTGTCGGTTGACCGCGTACGCGAGATGATGCGTGTAGCCGTAGAGCCGATCTCCCTGGAAACGCCGGTTGGTGAGAAGGACAATAGCTCGATTGGAGACTTTATTCAATCGACAAACATGCCTACACCAACTGATGTCACCTGGAGTCTAATCCGACGTGAAGAGATCGACGGCATTCTCGGTCGGCTGACCGGACGTGAGCGCGATGTGGTTCGCCTGCGATTTGGGCTTGACGACGGACGCTCTCGAACTCTCGAAGAGGTCGGCGCTGAGTTGAACGTGACCCGTGAGCGTGTAAGGCAGATTGAGTTGCGAGCGATGAAGAAGCTCCGACACATCGGTCAAGAACTTGCCGCGCAGGGCTTCATCATCACGCAAACACCAACATAAGGTCATGTAACTGAGATCAAAAAACCATACCAAGAAAACGGTATGGTTTTTTGTTATTTATTTCGCATGTTCTTTTGGAATCTGCCATTCTCCACAAGCGATGAGTTCTATTCGCTATACTAACTGAGGGCATTTACTTACGTTTGGGTTATGGGAACAACGGTACACATCCTAGTCGTTGAGGACAACGAGGACGAAGCGTTCTTGCTTATTCACGAGTTGAAGCGTGCGGGATACGACGTAGTTTGGAAGCGCGTCGATACACCGGATGCCATGCGCCAGGCTTTGACTGAGCAAAAGTGGGACGTTATCACTTCCGACCATAAAATGCCTCGCTTCAGCGCTCCTGAAGCCCTCCGACTGGCGAAGGAAGTGGCCCCAGAGATTCCCGTTATTATCGTTTCTGGGGAGATCGATCTTGATCTTGCTGTTAGCTTGTTGAAAGACGGGGCGATCGATTACGTTCAAAAAGATAAGCTCCCCCTTGCCGTCCCGAGCATCGCAAACGCCTTAGAAATCATCAATCGAAGACGTGCCGGAGTCTATACCGAAGAGGAAGTCCGCGCCCTGTCCGAGCGGCTCCTTCTTGCCACAAGTGCCACCGGAGTCGGCATTTGGGAATACCGACCAAGTACAAATGAGGCCTTCTGGGACAATACCGTTTACCGAAACTTTGGATATGACGAACCACCGGATATCCCGCCATTAGCGCTGTTTCGGAAACATGTCCACGAAGAGGACTATGATCGCATTCTCAACACTTTTAAGGGTGCGATAACAGACGAAACGAACTACGACACAGAGTTTCGTATTACGACGCGTGACGGCCGCAACCGCGTTATTCAGGCTAAAAGCTTTATTGAGCGCGACAACAACGGCAATGTTATTCGCATAGTTGGCACTGACTTAGATATTACAGAACTTCGACAAGCGATTAACGAAAAACACTCTATAGAATCATCATTTCACGAGCTTTTCCATAACTCAAAGGACGCGATCATCATCATTGAGGCTGAAGGTGTCAAGTCTGGAACGATCGTCTCCGCGAACCCAACTGCCGCCAAAATGCATGGATATTCACCCTCCGAAATGGTGGGGATGTCTGTTCGAGACTTAAATGCTCCGACGACTTCCAGTATGGTTGAGGAGCGTATTAACGACACCCTCCAGGAGCAGCGACAAAGCTTTAACGTCGAACATATCCGTAAAGATGGCTCGACCTTCTGGCTCGAAGTCACAGCCTCTGTCATTGAGACCGGCGGACGTAAGTTTATTCTGGGCATCGAGCGCGAGTTGCCGGAACAGCAAGATTCAGCCAGCTCTTCAAAAGATACTAGTGAAAGACTTGAGCGTCTTGCACAGATTACAAGCACCGTTGTAGGAGAGCTTTCCTTAAAGAAGCAGGCCGAGATCCTGTGCGAAGATATGCGCAAAACGTTCGGTTCAGACGCATGCATCCTTCGACTACTTGAAGAAGAGCAACTTAACATGCTTGCTTGTGCGGGAATTCCCGAATCATCTCTGTCTAAAAGCCTTCCCGCGCGATACGGACTAGGAGAGGCCATCCTGCAATCCGGCCGAGCGGTCAGTATCGCCAACATTGCTGAGAGCCCATATGCCGTGTATCTTACGGATAACATCGGCCCTGAAGATGGCGAGCGCCGTTTTAGTTTCGTCTCTTATGCCGGTGCGCCTATTCGACTCCACAATGAGGTGCTCGGGATTATTGCGATCTTCTCTCAGACGAGAGTTCGAAACTTCTCCGAAGAAGACCTTAACCACCTTCAAATTGCCGCAAACCACATCGCTATCGCCATCGAGAATGCTCGACTCTACGATGACGTGAGGCGACAAAAGCAGGAGCTTGAGGACGAGGTCAGTGTCCGCATCGCGAAAGAAGAGGAGCTGAGACTCAATGAACAGTTGCTCGAGCGAAGGGTTCAAGAGCGAACCGCACAGCTGGAAGAAGCCAATAGAGAACTTGAGGCCTTCAGCTATTCTGTCTCTCACGACCTGCGCAGCCCAATCCGCTCAATCCAAGGTTTTAGCACCCTCTTGATGCGCGACTACGAGTCCGTTCTTGATGAGGAGGGATTGGACTCGCTGAGGCGTGTTATCGCCGCGAGTCGCAGGCTAAACGATCTTATCGACAGCATGCTCAGCCTTTCACGCATCGCGCGCGAAGAGCTTCACATGAAAAGCGTGAACCTCTCGGATATCGCTCACGACGTCCTCTTTGAGTTAAGAACACGCCACCCAGAGCGAAAAGTGGACATCACAGTGGAGCCAAAGCTAATGGCTCATTGCGACCCACGACTGATGCAGATCGCTCTTACGAACCTGATTGATAACGCGTGGAAATTCACACAAAACGAAGCTTCGGCAAGGATTGAATGCGGACGAAAGCAGGAGCAGGGCACCGACTGTTTTTATATCCGCGACAATGGCGCGGGGTTTGACCCGGGCCAAGTAGGCAGACTCTTCGCGCCGTTTCAACGACTGCATCACGAATCGGAGTTTGAGGGCACCGGGGTGGGCCTTGCCATCGTCCATCGCGTGATCCAACGCCATGACGGGCGCATTTGGGCAGAGTCAACGCCAAGCGAAGGGACCACGTTCTACTTCACGCTTGGGCGGTAAACTCTTTACCTATGGCGCGCCAAAACCGGGATGAATGGCTGTGGCAAGTTATTCCCGGGCAGCTCATCCTGAGCCAGCCTGGAGTAACCGTGTCGCGCTCGATACGATCCAAAGGCATTTGGCAGCCCAGCATCGACCTGTACGAGACTCCAAAGCTGTTTGTCTTGAAAGCGGAGATTGCCGGGGTGGAACCTGACCAGGTTCAGATACTTTACGTTCCAGGACAGCACAGCGTTTTGATACGCGGAGCGCGCGAAGAGGCAGATCCAAGTGAGGAAGTGCGAACGAGCATCCACCAGCTTGAGGTCTATTATGGTGAGTTCGAGCGGGAGGTCCCTTTGCCGCAATGCCCCGTCGAACCCGAACAAATGCGTGCCCAGTTTCGTAACGGAATCCTATACATCGAAATTCCAAAGGCACGCGTCCGCGTCAACCACACAAGAATCACGATTCGGAAAGTTTAATGTCACGAGCAAAAACAAAAACCCCTGTTGAAGAGGAGATCGTTGAAGAAGAGGTCAACCTGCCCGAGTCGGACATCGACTTGAGCATAGGCGACCTTCCCATTCCTGATGCTGAAGAGGAAGAGGTTCGACCGCCCATCCCCGATGTCATCAATATCCTGCCCCTGCGCGACTCCGTCATCTACCCCATGCTGATCGCACCTCTCAGCGTTGCTCGCGAATCCAGCGTACAACTCATCGAAGAGAGCGTGGTGGGAAACAACCGGGTTATCGGCGTTGTCGCTCAACGCAAAGCCCACACAGAGCTGCCAACCTTCGATGAGGTTCACGAATACGGCTGCGCTGTGATCATCCGCACACTTGTTAAAATGCCTGATGCGGTGCGGTTGATCGTCCAGGGCGTCGCACGATATCGGATTGTCGAGCGATTGCAAGAGACGCCTTACCTGCGGGCAAGGATCGAGGTCCTCGAAGACGCCCCTGCCGACGATACGTCGGAAGATATGGAGGCATTGCGACGGTCCGTCGCTGCGCTCTTCGACCAAGCGATACGCCTCTCCCCCCAACTTCCCGACGAGTTACGAAGCCTTACCCAAGCCGTCCAAGAAACGAATGTGATGTGCGACCTCGTCGCCGCGCATATGACACTCTCGGTGGAAGAGAAGCAGCAGGTCCTTGAAACTCTGGACGTGGAGCAGCGACTCAAGCTCCTCCTCGAAATGCTTAGCAAAGAGGTGCGCGTTCTGGAGCTTACGAGCAAGGTCCAGAGTGAGGTCAACGTCGAGCTTTCCAAAACGCAACGCGACTATTACCTGCGCGAGCAGCTCAAAGCCATTCAGCGCGAACTTGGGGAGTCTGACGACCGGGGCGAAGAGCTTGACGAACTACGGATCAAGATCGAAGAAGCCGAGCTGCCTCAAGAGGCTTTGAAAGAGGTCAACCGAGAGTATGACCGCCTGCGGCGTATGTCTCCCGGATCGCCTGAATACACCGTCGCCCGGACCTACGTGGACTGGATCGTCTCGCTCCCGTGGAACCAATCAACACAGGACAATATTGAGCTTTCTGAAGTTCGGGCCATCCTCGATCAAGACCACTACGGACTTGAGAAAGTTAAAGAGCGAATTATCGAATTCCTTGCCGTTCGCAAAGTCAAAAAAGACGGCAAGATCCGTCAGCCAATCCTGTGCTTTGCGGGGCCTCCTGGTGTTGGTAAAACCTCACTGGGGCGTTCCATCGCACACTCCATGAACCGCAAGTTCGTACGAGTCTCAGTGGGAGGCATGCGCGACGAGGCCGAGATTCGGGGTCATCGACGCACCTACATTGGCGCACTGCCCGGGCAAATCATCCAAGGCCTTCGACGCGGCGAAACAAACAACCCGGTCTTCATGCTCGACGAGATCGACAAGCTCGGCAGTGACTTCCGCGGTGACCCTTCATCAGCGCTCCTGGAAGTGCTCGACCCGGAGCAGAACTCGACGTTCCGCGATCACTATATCGACGCACCGTTCGATCTGAGCAGAGTGTTCTTCGTGACAACGGCAAACCGACTGGACACGATCCCAGCGCCCTTGCGAGACCGAATGGAAGTGATCGAACTCAGCGGCTATACCGAAGAGGAAAAGTACGAAATCGCCGTGAGGCATCTCGTACCCAAGCAGGTCGAAGAACACGGACTAAGGGCTGCGCAAATTGAGTTTCAAGACAGTGCCCTCAAGAAGCTGATCCGCAGCTATACGCGCGAAGCCGGTGTTCGTAACTTGGAGCGAGAGATCGGCTCTGTCGTACGAAAAGCAACCCTACTGTTTGCACAGGGCCGCAAGGCCAAGGTCAATATCACGGAGAAGTTCTTGGAGACCGCGCTTGGAGCGCCACGGTATCTGCATGAGGAAGTGCTGGAAAGGGAGCTTGTCCCTGGACTTGCGGTCGGTCTTGTTTGGACTCCTGTCGGTGGTGATGTCATCTTCATCGAGACAGCCAAGATGGCTGGGTCAAAGGGTTTGATTCTTACCGGACAGCTTGGCGACGTGATGAAGGAATCCGTCACAGCCGCCCTAAGCTACATCCGCAGCAATGCCAAGCAGCTTAAGATTGACCCCGATTTTTACGAAAAGACGGAGATCCACGTTCACGTCCCTGCCGGTGCCACCCCCAAAGACGGCCCGAGCGCAGGCGTGACGATGCTCACCGCACTCACTTCCCTGCTCACCGGGCGAAACCTCAAGCCCCGTCTCGCCATGACCGGAGAGCTCACCCTAACGGGGCAGGTCCTTCCAATCGGTGGCGTAAAGGAGAAGATTCTGGCGGCGCACCGCGCCGGTGTGACCACAGTGCTCCTCCCCGAAGATAACCGCAAGGACTTCAAAGAAGAGGTCCCCGAAGCCATCGCCAAGCAGCTTGAGGTCCACTTCGTCAAGCACGCCGATCAGGTGCTGAAACTATCTTTGGAAAAGACAACGGGTCGAACTCAATAAACCGTTGCGGACATGTTGAATCGACATGTCCATCATTTTTTTTTCTTTTTTCTGGAACTATTTCGACGGCAGTAGAGATAATATGTTCTACAGATGTCGAAATCACTGCATCCCGAAGAAGCGCCGACCGGCGCGCAGATGGATCTTCTGAAGATCGTTGCCAAAAGCAAAGAGGGCATGACGGCCGTCGAAGTCTGGCAGCACATCCAAACCCAGCGACCGCTCGCCAGAACAACGGTTATCACTCTTTTGCAGCGGCTGCAAGAACGCGGCTGGCTTTCAAAAGAGGGTGAAGGGCGTGGTGCGATCTACCACTCGCTCTATCAGCCCGAAGACGCCACAACCGCAATCGTCGACGGATTCCTGGGCCGCTACTTTGGCGGATCGCCCGCAAAGATGATGATGAACCTGCTTGGCTCCGGAAAGCTCTCAAACGATGAAATCTCACGCTTAAGGAAGCTGCTGGATGAAGCAGAGGAGGAAAAATGAGTGCAACCTTCATCGAATCGGCTTGGCCCTTTGCGGTCAACCTGGCGCTTGCCGTAGCGACAGCTTCCGGCCTATTTGCCGTGGCCCTTCTCGCTAGCCGAAAAGCGGCTCCACCGATACGGGAAGCCTTGGCAAAGGCCGCGATAACGGTAATCGCGATCTGTCCGCTGGTGGTGCTCGTCTCATCGCAGTTGCATCTGGGCAGCTTGAACGCTCCGACCGAAGCCGCTTTCGCGAAACCAGCCCGGTCAACCGCAAGCGAGGGCGCTGCGCAAACTGAAAGCAGGCCCCCGTCAGAGGAGCTGATCGTTCCTGAAACTGCTCATGGGGCGGCGGTAGCCTCTCAGACTGCTTTACAAACGCCGGTTGCTTCTGGTTTCGACTACAAAGCAGGCATTCTTGCTGCCGGTCTCGCGGGCTCGCTCTTCCTCGTGGCGCTTGTCGGGATCGGACGTCTCCGTCTTGCAAAACTTGCGAAGGGTTGGGAGAAGGTTGAAGATACTTCCCTGCTCAGCATGCTTGAACAGGCATCGCAAGCGACGGGACTGCGGGCAGTGCCAATTCTCATCCATGCAGAAGATCTACGCGCGCCCGTCTGCTTCTCGGCAGGGAAAGACTACGTTGCCGTGCCGACAGACATCTCCGACTTCCTTCCACCGGAGCAGATTAAGTCCGCATTCATCCACGAGTGTGTCCACCTGAAAGCAAAGCACCAGACCTGGCGTCTGCTCTGCGTTTTGATGGAGGCGGCCTACTGGTGGGCGGTGCCGGTCTGGCTCGTTCGAAGACACCTTGAGGACGCCCAAGAAAAGATTTGCGACAGCTATGTGGTTCAGACCACCGATACCGGACGACACCTCGCCGAATGCCTCGTCACCCTGGCTACCAGGAACGGGCAGACCTGGACTCCAAGGGGGACGATCGCCGTCTTTCGACGGGGCGAGTTGGAAGCCCGGATTCGGAGGCTGCTGGACAAAGGAGCCAATACCATGACAAAAACAACCAAGCGCAGCGTGGCGGTTATCGCCGCCATCGCCGCCGGAGCTTTCGTTCTCGCTGCAAAGATGCAGGTCGGCGAAGTTTCGGCAAAGGGATCGGAATACTTCCCCTCGACCGAAGGCACGACGTGGACCTACAAAGTCAGTCGGCCTGGTTCGGAGGACATGATCTGGACAACCGTCGCATGGAGCGTCAAGAGCTACAAGGGAATGCCGGTCGTCGAGTATCGCTCGGACTACGGTCACTACAACGGCTATGGCTATGTCCTTCTCGCCAAAGATGGCGCCTATGAGATGGACCGTCAATACAAGGACCTACCGGGCTTCCGCCGCGCCGACACCAACACGGTTGTGATGAAGTTTCCGGCAACAGCGGGGACGAAGTGGTCACACCGTACGCAGCCTGCCTACCAAACAGCACAGAGTTTCGGAAACGACACACCGCCCCCCAAGCCCCCCACCTATGAATACACTCGCAATGTCGTCAGCGACAACGTGATGGTCGATACACCCATAGGACGGAAGAAAGCGGTGATCATCGAAATGTCCGTCAGCGAAGACGGAGGCAAGCCATACGTCCGGTCAAGAACCTGGATGAGCCCAGGCTTAGGAACCGTTCGTGAGGAAGTCTTCGAGCCGGGCGGAAAGACCTCGCAGGTGAAGACTCTTGTGGACTTCAAGCCTGGCAGCCCGCAGAACCAAACCCCAAGCAATCCGGCTGAGCTTGTCCGGCAGAAGACTCCGCAGCTGTCTCTGCCTGCAAACGCCTACCGCAACATCGCCAACAGCCACCTTGACGACACGTACCGAAGCAGGTTTGTAGCTGTAGGAAGCGACTCATCAATGGCGATCTATCGCGTGACGGGACAGACCGTGCGTCCGTTTGACCCTACAAATGTCGACGAATGGAACGCTTTGATCGAGGAAGAGATGCCAAAGAGCAAGCGGGCTATCCCAGGACCGAACGGTTACGATTTGTTCGTTCACTTTGAATCCATCGCTATCCTTTTGGCGACCAAACAAGGCTACTTCGTGGATGACAACGCCAAAGGCGGCAACGCCGAGTACACATCGAAGGCGGGCAGTTCAGGGACGATTGGCAGAACGAAGGTCAGCGGTCGGAACCCAGACGGCAGCGCATGGACGTTGGCAGTCGTTGTGACGATGGAGGGCAGCAAGATCACTTCGATCGAGACCCAGTAAGTCATTTACAAACCCCCAACAGAGGCCAGGGCCGCTTCGCGGCCCCGGTCATTTTCGACGTTATGGCTCCTGGACGCGCCTTGCGAATTCGCAAGGCGCGTCTAATTGTTCATCCTGCTCCTACTCCTCTTACGTCGCGATCAATGTCCCTACTGCCTTACTCAAAATCCGTGCATCGGATATCCTTCCACACATGCACCGTCGCCCAGAGCAGATCTCAGACACCGTACTTATGGTGCGCCCGGCTGCATTTGGCTATAACCCAGAGACCGCATCAAGCAACGTCTTTCAAACTGGCGCGAAGCTCGATCCCATCTCCGTCCACAACCAAGCGCTGGACGAGTTTGAACTGTTTGTGAAAGCGCTCAAAGGGGTTGGAGTACGGGTCCTCGTTGTTGAAGACACACCAACTCCCCAAAAGACCGATGCTGTCTTCCCGAATAATTGGATCAGCTTTCACGAAGATGGACGCGTTGTTCTGTATCCCATGCTCTCTGAAAACCGACGCTTGGAGCGCGAGAACCCGATCCTGAGTTCCCTCGGCGAGTATGAGATCTCTTCGACCGTAAATCTAATCCCGTTTGAAGAGGACGGAAAGTACCTCGAAGGCACCGGCAGCATGGTGCTGGACCGAGAAAACGGCATCGTCTATGCCTGCCACAGTCCCCGCACAAGCCCCGAGGTTGCAGCAAAGTTTGCCGAAGCCTTCGACTACCACCTCGTGATGTTCGACGCAGTGGACTCAACAGAAAAGTCGATTTACCACACAAACGTCTTGATGGCTTTGGGGGAAGCGTTCGTCGTTGTGTGTCTGGAAACCGTGCGCGACCAGGTCCAACTCAAACAATTGCAACACCTCTTTGCCGAGACGGGGAAAGAGATCGTCGAGATTAACTTGGCCCAGATGAAGCGGTTTGCTGGCAATATGCTTCAAGTTCGCAATGACGGTGGAGAGCGATTTGTCGTCCTTTCCGCCAGAGCATATGGCGCTTTGGACCCAAGCCAGATCGAAGCGCTTGAACGTCACGGCAAACTTATCCCTATCGATATCCCGACCATTGAGCAGTGCGGAGGCGGTTCTGTGCGCTGTATGATGGCGGAAGTTTTCTTGCCCAGAAGCAACAAATAACAACTCACGACTTACTACCCACGACAATGCCAACCCTCATCCCTTCCCCAACCCGCATCGAAGCCGCCGGCAACAAGCCAAAGGTCATCGACGAATACATAGGCCGCGTCAATTCTGGACATTCGGGTGTTTCAGTTGCACACATGCGCAGCCCCGGCGGATGGAAGGAACCAGGTCAACAGCCCGAGTTTGAAGAGTTCACCATCGTCCTTCGCGGAAAGCTTGTCGTAGAGTTCGAAGGTGGGGAGATAGAAGTCACGGCAGGACAAGCCGTTGTCAGTAAGCCTGGGGAATGGGTGAGATATTCCACGCCCGACGCTGAGGGCGCGGAATATCTTGCGGTATGTGTGCCTGGCTTCTCGCCAGACACCGTTCACCGCGACGCTTAAGCGGCCTTGTTTGAGCCCTGAAGTCTTCTCAGCTCAAGCAGATTGCGTAAACGCATTCGGAGTTCGAGAACGTCACAAGGCTTCGTCAGGACATCATCAGCGCCTTCGTCGATTAACTGCTGACGTACTTTGTACTCTCCGTTCCCAGTAAGCAAGACGACAGGCAAGGCATTGTACTTTTCCGACGCACGAATGACGCGAAGCATCTCAAGCCCTGTCATGCCTGGCATGTTCAAGTCCGATACGATGGCAGTTAAGTTGCCCTCTTCGAGCAGTTCAAGAGCTTCAGCTGCCCGACTGGCGAAGTGGCAATCCCAATCGGCACAGCGCGATCTTGTGATCCGGCGCAGGCCATCAAGAATCCTTGCTTCGTCATCGACAAACACGATTCGATATTGTTCGTTCTGTTCCTTCATGATCACCACTAAGCAAACACACCGTTACGCCGCACGACGTGCGGATTCGGCGCAATCTTCCAATTCAGTTCTAATGCGTTCAAGCTCATCTCGAACGCTCATCATTGCAGACACGACCCTCGGATCAAACTGTGACCCTGATCGCTCAAAAATATAGGCGACGGTCTCCCCTTCAGACATTGCGCCCTTATAGGGTCTGGGCGATCTCAATGCATCGTAGACATCGGCTACCGCCACAATGCGAGCCTCGATCGGTATGTCTTCACCGGAAACTCTTGCAGGGTATCCATTTCCGTCCCAATGCTCGTGGTGGTACCGTGCAATGTTGGCCGCCATCGCGAGCAAGGCATTCCCGCCTGAACTTGATGATTCGTCAACCTCACGCGAAAGGAGCGAAAACGTCGCTTGCAGCTCCTCACTCAGAATCTCCGCCCCGATCCGGCAGTGCTCCTGCATCGCTTGCCGCTCTTCGTCGGTCAGGCTTCCCGGCTTTCGCAAAATCGCATCGCTAATGCCGATCTTGCCGACATCATGGAGCGGGCTTGCCAAAAGAATATCGTCTTGGAAGCGCTCATCCATTCCCAACTCCTTCGCAAGAGTAAGGGAGAAGAGGCCCACCCGAAGAATGTGGTTGCCGGTATCGGAATCGCGCGCTTCAGCAGCCTTCGCAAGCCGAAAAACGATGTCCCTCTGAGATCGCTCAAGGTCCCGCGTTCGTTCTCGAACCCGCAGTTCAAGCAATTCGTTCTGGTGAAGTATCTGCTCTTGAAAATCCTTGAGAGCGATGACGTTCTTGAGTCTTGCAATCAGCTCGGCAGCGTCACAAGGTTTGTGCAGGAAGTCGGTTGCGCCCTTATCGAGAGCCTCGTGCAACAGCCTTGAATCCGAGTTCCCAGTGAGCATGATAAACGGAATTCTCGAATTCCGATCCCCCGCCCTCAGGTGTTGCAGCAAGTCTATCCCGGTCTTTCCCGGCATGTTGTGGTCAGAGACGATAGCATCAAGATCGGTTGACTGGATAATCTCTGCCGCTTCGGTAAAGCACTCGGCGAATAGAAACTCCCATTCGTCACGCATTGCCCGGAGCATGCGGCGCAGGGCGTCAAGCACATTGCGTTCGTCGTCGACGAGCAAAATGGTCTTCACGCGGCGCTCCAATCGAATGCGTCATCGCTCTCTCGACGCTCTATCGGGAATTTGAGCGTAAACTCAGTTCCCTCACCGACCGTGCTTTCGAGGGTGATAAGACCCTCATGCCGGTGAACGACGTTGTGGGTAATGGAAAGCCCTTGCCCAGTACCAATTCCAACGCCTTTTGTTGTAAAGAAGGGATCGAATACCTTGCGCTGAACATCCTCGGGAATTCCGCATCCGTTGTCACTGACCCAAAGAACAACGTTGCCGTCCTCCTCGTACGTCTTGATTTTGATAGTCCCCTTCTCGCCGTCTGTATGCTTCTCGCGAATAGCATGGGCAGAGTTGACGACAAGGTTCAAAATCACCTGGCCGAGCTCGCCAGGATGCCCTCTAAAGGTCGGCAGATTCGGGTCGAGGTCAGCCTCAACGTTGGCGACATACTTCCATTCGTTTCGAGACACGGTAAGGGTGCCTTCGATGATTCTGTTCAGTTCAACTGTCGTCCAGTTCTTGACACCGGGATGCGAGAACTCTTTCATCGCCTTGACGATTCCGCCTACCGTCTCAACGCCTTCGAGCGCCTGCGAAACCGCCGCTGGCATCTCTTCAGCGATAAAAGCAAGATCGGCATCCTTTTCAATCTGTCGTGCCTGCGGTTTCAATTCGCCCACTTGCAGATCATCCGGACTGCCCTCGATCAAGGTCTTGAAGCCATCTACCGCGCCGAGAACCTGCTCGATGCTGTCCTGCAAGAAGCGGATATTGTCACCGATGTACTGATTCGGGGTATTGATCTCGTGCGCAATACCTGCGGCCAAGTTGCCGATGCTCTCCATCTTTTGCGCTTGCGCCAATTGAGTTTCAAGCGAAATCTTTTCGGAAAGGTCGCGTACAAAAGCGGTGAACAAATGGATGGACTCACCCTTGATCGGGCAAACGGAAAGCTCAATCTCGAAAGCCTTGTCGCTGCGCCGCTGTCCCAGCAACTCCCATCGTGCATGAGTCGGCACGTGACTCACTTGAGTATGGAATTTGGACATCCGCTGGCGAAGCGCTTCACGACACTGCTCGGCGATGAGTAAATCGATAAAGTCTTTCCCTACCGCATCGTCAGCCTCAAGCTGAAAAATAGCAAGCGCCGCCGGGTTAATCTCTGTGATCAGACCCTCAGAGTCGAACGTAACGATCCCGTCCATGGCGTTATTCAAGACAGCAGCCTTATGGCGTTCGCTCGCCATCAACTCCGCTGTACGCTCGACAACTTGAGCTTCTATACGCTCATTTGAGAACTCGATCTCCGCTTGTCGTGACGCGTTCTCTTCCATATCACGACAACCGCGCACAATCGAGGCGACCAGAATAATGTTCTCAAAGACGACCCAACCGGCATGTTCGATAAACCGCCACTGTGCTCCGGCAAAGACACCGTACACCGAGGTCGGCATGTACAAGCCGCGATAAATATGGTCGACGAGAACAATCAGGGTTGCCGGTATCAGCAGCTTCCAGTCACGATAAAACGCAAGAAACGCCAAGGACCCAAATACGTGAAAGTGCGTCTCGATGCGCCCACCACTGATGTGGATGAGAAGCGCGCCCATCAGCATCTGATTGACGGCGACGACATAGCGCGTAAACGGTCTGCCCGGCCAAACTCCGGTGATAAACGCCGTTGGCATGGAGATCAGGCCGCCTAAAATCAAAGCCGTCCACACGTGAGGGTGGATCGCGCTCGATTGGCCTTCCCACGTCTTTGGACTCAGCGCTAGCGCCGCAATGATCGCGCCTAAATACTGCGCCATCATCAGGAAGCAAAAGAGGCGGTCCGTAAAGCGGTAGATAGAGTCGCGATGAGCTGCAAACAGCTCATTGGCCCGAGATTGTACTGGGAGTGCGCTTGTCATCTATTCGACCTCGGACTCTGTAAGGGGCAGCCATAAACGGGGGAGGCAGCAGGAGCTTTTCGTTGCTCTATAAGATCGCCAATCGCCATCGTCCCCTCGGACGCGCCCTCGTGCCCTCGCCCATTGGTTATTCCACCTTTGAACGTTAAATCACCGGACGGAGAATACAGAAACACTTGACCCGACGTCGCCGACTCATATTGCGCCTGGACCTCATCTTCACTGAGGAATTTGATGGCTGCGCCTTTTAGTCGCTGGGCATACTTCACATTCTCAGAGTTCGAAGATGGATTCGCGTTCGGGCCGCAGAAAACCACAGAGCAGGTGAGCTGTGACGGATACCGAATCAGAAGTTTTTCAAGGTTGACAAAGCTAGCGCGGGTACACGGGCATTCCGTGTGGGCGACCATGACAATCTGCCACTTGTTCGTATCTGTCTTTACTGGCGTCGAAGTAGGCTGTCCACCCTGTACGCCAGGGGTGGTCTCCCAAGTAAGAAAAGTGTTGAAGCCGACAGCGAGACAAATCACCCAAGTAAATATGCCGATGACAGCAAAAGCGCGCCTTAAACCGCGGGCTTTTGCTGTGTTCGCATCCTGCTTAACATCGGCTTTGCCTTCCATGACTCTTAGAAATGGTTGGCTCTGGGAGTGTCAGGTAACGTGCACTTTCTTGCGCCGATTGGCGCAAGAACTGCAAACTGGCAAGTTTGCGAGGATGCTTTTTGATGCTGGAAAGCAGGTTTAACTACCAGGACTATTCATAGCCTGGTCTACTCGCAAAAGCTGTGCTCGTTAGAGTGGCTAATTGGTCAGCATTCAAGCTACCTATGCTCTCCAATCGCTCTACAAAGCTGCTCACATCGGCTCCATCCGGCAATGATAATCCACCCAACAAGCTGAATTTATGCCGAAGAATATCGCGCAGATCGGCGGTTGTATTGCGGGCATGTCCGGCTGGGAACATCACGAAGCCGCTGTCCAAAACTTCCCCTCCCTCGTCCCGACTTGTCGGGATGGGGGAGGGGACTGAGGGGTGGGGGACATACGAGATTCTTACCGATGTCGGAATCCCTTCCGGATACTTCGCATCATAATCCGTCCCGCCGTGCTGGAAATCGATCTTCTGCATCAACGCCCGGGCGACCGGATGGTAGATCGCGCTGTCGGCGACCTGGTAGTCGTACGGATCAAGCATCAGGGCTTTCCAAACCGCATCGTTCGCCCCGCCGCCGGTGGGAAGCGCGCCGTGCTTGGCCTTGTACTCGAGCGCCTTTCGGATGAGTGTCGCCACGATGTAGGCCATCGAGTGGTCCGCGCTTTGGCGTGTCTTGGGGTCCTTCTTCATCGGGTTGCCGATGATTCCGAAAGCGGGCTCGTAGGCCAGGATGGTAATCCCTGCGATATTGCCGCCCTGCGGATCGTCGAGCAGCTGGGGATTGGCGGAAAGCAGATCAATCACCCCCTGCAAAGCCCCCGCCGACTGGTGCTCGTAAAGCCCAAGCTTAAAGTGCATCCCCATCACGGCAAAGTCGTCGCCCGAATGCGCCAGCACCAAGTCAAACGGCGAGTCCCCGCTCTCCTTCCATCGCTCTGCGCCCTGAGTCGTCGGCTCAAAGAAGCGGAAGACCGCTTCAGGATTTCGGAAGATATCCTTCGGTCCAACAAAGCCCGCCATCGACCGCTTCATGCAAAGGATCGCCGCTTCCGTGCTGATCGCCGCCGAGGCTCCTTTCGAGTCGCTGAGCTGCTTGCCCGCACGGATCGCCCGCCAAGGAATGTAGTGAGCCACAAACATCCCGATCGCACTTTCGATCTGCTCCGCCGTCGCCCCCATCAGCGCCCCATAGGTCGCCGCCGATCCGATGGCTCCGTGAACGACGTGATCGATCTTGTAGCTCTTCAGGCTGAAGACCTCAGCCAGCCGCCCCCGAATCTCATCCAGCAACACCATCGCCCGCAGAGCCGTCGCTCCGTCCAAACCCTTCTGCTGACAGGCCGCCATCACTACCGGATAGAAGTCGTTGTGTCCAAACTCGCCCGCGGTATGCCCAAGCTCCGGGTTGTAGCCGAAATTCGTGCCGTTGCTGTCCCATTCGCGAACCGCCGAACTGTTCGCGACAATCGCCTTCTCCGCCTTCACTTTCGCCTTCGAGCCGAAGACCGTCGCGCCGTTCGCATCTGGGTACTCCAAGGCTTCGGCGCGGAGAATGGTGGGGGCGTTGGTTCCCAGCGCAAGCGCCGAGAAGCCGCACAGAACAGCGTCGGTGTGGAACAGCCGCGTGCGCTCAAGAACTGCGGCAGAAGGACCGGAGCCGAGCTTGCCCGACATAAAGTCGATGGCGTACTGTCCGATGCCGAGGGCTTGGTTGGAGTCGCGAGAGAGGGTGACAAAGTTGCTCATGGAGTTCTGTTCATTCTAGCCCAGCGGAACCTGATATGGGGGCGTAACTCAATTTCGCAAAGACCATACAACTTTAACGTGAATTTTTCGATAGCGCAGGCCCCACCACAACGGATAATCTGCAACCCACTTATGATCCCATCGCGCGTCCCCACCTCCGCCGACTTCGAGGCCCTTGAATCGGAAATTGGCGACTACCTCTCTCACATCGACACGCTCCCGGCAGTGCCCGTGAAAACGCCGGAAGAGATTCGCATGGAGGTGGCACGGGCTTTTACATTCGACAGCCCCCGCTCGCTCCCCGACCTCATCCACGACGCGGCATGGATCGTGCGCGACGGCATTGTGCATACACCCCACCCGCGCTACTTTGGCCTGTACAACACGGCTTCCCTGCCTGCGGCGATCATGGCGGATGCGCTGGCGGCGACCTTCGACTCCCAGCAGGCTGCCTATTCGCATTCGATGGCGTGTCACGAGGTTGAATGGCATGCCCTTGCCGTCTTTTCCGACCTTCTGGGATGGACCGAAGGGGGCTTCTCCTCCTTCACCAGTGGGGGAGCCGAATCCAACCTAACCGGCGCGATCTGCGGGCTGACGTGGAAGTTTCCTTCATACGCAGCCGATGGCGTTCATGGGCTCAGCGGTCAGCCCGTGTTCTACGTCTCCGAGATCGCCCACGACTCTTTCCAGAAGATCGCGCACCACACGGGGATCGGGCGGTCGGCATTGCGGAGGGTCGCGGTTGAAGCGGACCTGCGCATGAGCCTTCCCATGCTTGAGCGAATGATCGCCGAAGATGAGGCAGCGGGGCGCCTTCCGTTTATGGTCGTGGGCACGGCGGGGACGACGGCATCCGGCATCATCGACCCACTGCCCGAGCTAGCCGACCTCTGCGAGAAGCACGGGCTTTGGCTGCATGTGGACGGGGCTTGGGCGGCGGCGGCGATCCTATCGCCCAAGCATCGTCACGTCCTCGACGGCATCGACGGGGCGCATTCGCTCACCTTCGACGCCCACAAGTGGCTGAACTGCCCGATGGGCGCGGGGATGTTCTTCTCTCGTTTGAAGGACCCGGTGGTGCGGGGGTTTGGGGTTCAGGCATCGTATATGCCTGCGCGGGTTGGCGATCTGGACGAGCCGTACATGACGACACTTCAGTGGTCACGCCGATTTATCGGTCTGAAGGTGGCGATGACGATGGCGACGTTTGGGCTGGACGGCTATGCCGAGATGATCGACCGCCACTTTCGCCAGGGCGATCTCCTGCGCAGACTTTTGAGAGAGAGCGGCTGGGAGATTCTGAATGCGACGCCGCTTCCGGTTGTCAACTTCACGCATCCGCGTATCGAGTCGGGAGCGGTGTCGCTGGAGGCGGCGCTTCAGTCGATCTTGGAGACGAAGGAATGCTGGCTGTCGATTGCGCCGGTCCCGCCTGACCGGAGGGGGTTGCGGGCCTGCGTGTCGGTGGTGGATACGAAGGATTCAGATGTGGAACGGCTGGTAGCCTTGTGCAACTCGCTGATCTAGCGCCGGTGTCCAAAATCACAAACCCAGATGAACTTGAGCTTGTGCCCAGGGGCAGGCAGATACGCGATGCCGATCTCATCAAAGTCCGGCTTGAGCATGATCGCGCGATGCCCGGGCGACTTTAGCCAATCCTCGATTGCTTCTTCGGGGGTGGTCTGACCGCCGGCAATATTCTGCCCAGCCAAGGAATAGGAGTACTTAAACTCCTTCATCCGGTCACCAACGCCTCGTCCAAGACTGTCGATGTGGTCGAAGTAGTTGTTCTTCGCCATATCCTCGGCCATCCATCGCGCACTTTGCGAGAGGGTCGGATTGATTTTCAAAGGCGCAAGCCCTGCTTTCGCACGCTCTGCGTTCGTGAGCTTCAAGCACTGCTCAATGTATCTGGCCTCAAGTTCGGTAGCGGTAGTCGCTGGCTTAACGAATTCGGGCTTGGCAGCGCATTCTCCGGGTTGAACCTGGACTTGGGGAAACTCAACGATCATCCGGGCCTGAGGCACCGGTATCGGCACAACCACCATAAAAGGCAGCATCAGCGTTATCCATTTCCCTGACTGCATCTTGCTCATTCCTTGCGCTTTGGCGTTCGCCGATGCGCATGTTCACGTCCTTATGAGCCGCCTTTACCACGAAAGATTACCGCCTTTCGAAGTGCCAACAAGATTCTACAACTGTTGCGGCTCACAAGCGCTTACATTGCAGATATTCCGCAATTCTTCGATGTTCTCTAGGGGGCAGACAGGAAGCTGGAACGTTTGCGGGGAGATGGGCTGATACCTTGAGATTCGAGCTCACTGACAAAAATCAAAGGATAATGAGTCTATGGTTTTCCGATCCATTCTAATTGCGACTTCCCTCTTGGCGGGGGCGCTTTTCGCGCAAGCACAGTCCAAAACCTACGGAAAAACCAATGCCCAGATCCTATCTATGGGGCGATCAAAGTGGTTCGACTTCTACACTTCGAAGGCCGGACAAAGTACGCTCGACATGTCGAATGCCGAGAGGCTATACGGAGCAGCGCTCAAGGAGCGCAACGACCAGCGCCTAGCCAAAGAATCAAAGACCCGAAAGGAAGCTATTGCAGCGATACGCAAGTCTGCCGACGCTTTTGGATACGGCATGATCTCGGTCGGCATCGCCTACAGCGGCGGAGGAACAATCTGGAATCCAGTGATTGCTGGGGTCTCTGCCGATACCGAAGAGGCGCTTTACGATGTTCTTTTCAAAAAGCCGCTGAGCAAAGAAAACCGTAAAGCTCTATCCTTTGCCACACTCCAAAAAGAAGTAGAGCAGATCGGCAGTCGGCTGGCTAAGGATCAAAAGCGGATCGCAGAATATGACACTCCAGACGGGACATATTACAGCGATGCCGTAAAAGCCCAGAGGGACTGCGTCGCGCTTCTGAAAACAATCACTGCTTCCGTAGCCAAACTCCGAACGAATGAACGCACCCGCATCGCCGCGCTCCTCAAGAAGTTTATCGACATGAGAGCAGGAATGAGCTAGCCTGCGGCCTTCAACCTCAATCAGCCAAACTATATCCCTCCATGGGAAAGATCTCCGAACGTTTTGCCGAGCTTCAGAAAAGGGGCGAAAAAGCGCTTGTACTCTTCGTGACGGCTGGAGACCCTGACCTCGAAGAGCTCCCCTCGATCCTCACGACATTGCAGGAAGCGGGCGCCGATCTGATCGAAGTCGGCATTCCATTCAGTGATCCCATCGCCGATGGCCCCGTCATCCAAGCCTCAAGTCAGCGGGCGCTCGACCGTGGCGTCACTCCACGCGCCGTGCTTGCCGCAATAGGGCAAGCAAACATAGAGGTGCCCGTTGTGCTGATGGGCTATTACAACCCCGTGCTTCGTTTTGGGCTTGATTCCTTTGCCGAAACAGCTTCGGGCCACGGTGCAAACGGAACTATCATTAGCGACCTAACTCCAGAAGAATCAAGCGCTTGGATTGATGCAAGCCGTGCGCACAGTCTCGACAACATCTTTCTAGCTGCCCCCACAAGCACCGACGCACGCCTCGACGAAGTTTGTCGGCGAGCATCCGGCTTTGTTTATGCTGTTTCCCGAACCGGGGTCACGGGTCATGCAAGTGAGGTTCCGCTCGAAGTCAGTGGGCTCGTCGGGCGGCTCAAAGCGAGAACAGAGTTGCCCGTCTGCGTGGGCTTCGGCATCAGCCGACCTGACCACGTTCGGATGGTATGCCAAGTCGCCGATGGGGCCGTTGTTGGCTCATGGCTCGTGAACCTTCTCGCCGAAGAATGGCAAGAGGGACGAGGAAGAGATCAAGTTCTAAAGGCCGTCCGCGAATTGGAGGACGCCACCCGATAGGTGTTTGGTGCGTTGGAGGTCGGATACCCGACATCCTCTCGATCAGCCCATTTTGCTAAAGTCGAACTTCGGTCCTTGAGCGGCCTGCCACTTCTTCTTTTGGTCAGCCGTAAGCACCGCCAAAGCGGCTGCTTCTGCTGCTTTCTTCCAAGCCAGCCGGGTCTTGCTGTCCTCCGCCTCAAACTTTCGAGCCATCTCCTCGATCTTCTTGTGATAGGCCTCTCGTTCCTTGATACTGTCCGGGTTCTTTGGCTGAGGAATGGCTCGGATTTGAACTTGGCGCTGCTCAAAGAGGTCTTTTGATTTCTTATCTGCGTCCTCTTGGATCTTGCGAATCTTTGATTCCTGGGCTGCCGAAATGCCGACGAGACCTTTTACATCCTTCGCCACAATTGCAAAAATCCCGTACTGCTGGATGAATATCTGGCGCAAGCGAGTCTGCTGCGTCTTGCTCAGAACAGCCAAGACCTGCCCCATAAGCCCGCCCATCTTCTTGTCGGCGGCCTGAACTTCCGACTGCGACGGCGGTGAACTGCGCTTATTCATGCTCATGATGAGGTCTTGTATCGACTGCCGGAGCGAATCGATCTTCTTCACCTGTGCGGGCGTTAGCTTGAGTTCCGTCTGAACAGCCTTAGCATTGAGCAACGGAATCGCGACCTCCAATGCCGAAGGTCGCTCTGCTGGCGATTGGGCAAACCCAAACACCGCCATCGAAAAAAGGAGAAGAATCGCTAAGAAACTGTTACGCATTGTAGACACCACTATAACACTTCAGACGTTCTTAGAGGCTCCAGGTCTCCCTCACCGAGGGATTCTGGGGCAGGGGTCCCGGCAATTCTCTCCGCCAGAGAGATTGCCAGCCGAAGGAAATACGGGTTTCTAGCGGAGCCGCTCAGAATACTGGGGTTTCGCTTGCCCAGAGTTGGAACAACAGTCGTGAGGAGGTCGATCCCCACGGGTGAAACGGGGGTCGATTAAGTGGGAAATGTATCTAGTAACATGGGACGATCATGATGCAAAAGTCGAAGCAAGCCTTGGCGGGCGAGTCACTGTTGAGGAGATGACGGTTTTTGCAGAAGAGTTGAAAGCAGTTGTCGAAGAGTTTGGGAGTCAGCCCTATTTGCTGATGCTCGACTATTCGCGAGCAAAGTCCTTCGACCTGAAGGCAACGGATGTGCTGATGTCGCTGAAAGACTTTTGTCTTGATGGCGGAGCTGAGAAGATAGTTTGCGTCGTTCGCGATGAAGAAGATCTTGCCCAGCACACACACAGCCGGCTGATGGCAGCCCTGGAGGGTAAAGAGCAGTTCGTTCTGCAGCCCGACGAGGCAACCTGGCCGGCAATCGAAAAGGTAGCGGTTTCCGCTCCCCAATTGAAAGTGGCTTAACCGGTCCAACTGAGTAACTGCGAATACAACAAAACAGCGTCGGGCGGCTGCCCGGCGCTGTTCTTATTTTGTGTGCAGATGCTGCCTACATCACTGACTGCAAATACCAATCCAGAATTTTTTGGAGCTCAAGCTTCCACCCGTCGATCTTGGGATCGTTCAGAATCCTAAAGCTGTGGTTTGCATTCGCCACCACGTCGAGCTTTACATTCACGCCCTTCGCCAGGAGAGCCGCAAAAAGGACTTCCGCGCTTTTGGGATCGACTCCCTTGTCTTCGGCCCCCTGCGCGATAAAGACCTTCCCCTTATAGTCCGACAGTTCGGCAATGGGAGACGACGCCAGGAATGTGGACCAACGACGATTCGGATGCCCAAAGAAGAACTTCTCGGTGCTCATCGGATCGGCCTGGATGCTCTTCCATTCGTCCAGCACATACGCTTCTCGGCTCTCCGGCGTCGAGCCATCGTCGTTAAAAAACACACCCTCGCGGGCACGGCTGAGAATATCGAAGAGCTGGCTCGGGCCTCCCCCTGCCATGACGGCGACATGGCTCGCACGAAGGTCCTTCGCCACCCGAGCCGCGACCAGTCCGCCCTCCGAATGCCCGATCACAAGGAGCTTTGAGGCGTCGATGTCTGGCAGTTTGTGGGCCGCTTTGATCGCGGCTTCGACGGCCTCGGCCCAGCGGTCGAGGGTGTGCTGCTCCAAGAACTCCTTGGAGGCTCCCCTTGCACCGCCCTCCTTAGGATCATCGAGATACTTCACACCTGGCTTCTCGATGATCAAGGCCCGCGCTTTGTCGACGGCGATCTCGTTCACGACGATATGCCCGCCAGCGGGGACCACCGCCTCGCCCTGCATGACAAAGCAGGACTGGCATCCCGACCCCTGCACATAGACAGCTAGCGGCAGCTTCTTCCCGCCTGGGTTCTCCGAAAGATAGAACGTGATCTTTCGGTCGAACTTATCCTGTGTGAAGTAGCGCAGATAGGGCTGGCGCGGCGGCTTTTGGGTGTCCTTGACCGGGGCATAGCGTTCAGGCGCTTGGGAGAGCGATACGGCCATAGCAATGCCAGCAAAGAGCGAGACAGCAAACATACGCTACAGATACTGCACGCAGACCCCTATCTGTTCCTTCTGCCGATGATACGAACGCTCGCCAAGGGTGTCTCACTAAAGAAGGCAGGTTAGGGAGGCTAAGAGTCCATGAAAACGGATAACCTAATGTACACATGCCGCAAGTCGCTGTCGTCACCGGCGGAGCCGGATTTTTAGGTTCACATTTGACCGACCGTCTCGTAACCGAGGGTTGGAATGTGGTCGTCATCGACAGCCTCATCACCGGATCGACCGACAACATCGCCCATCACGCAGGATCGGGCCGTGTCAAATTCATCCAGCAGGATGTCACCGAGTTCCTTTTTATCGAGGGTGCCGTGGATTATGTGTTCCACCTCGCCAGTCCGGCTTCCCCAATCGACTTCATCCGCTTCCCTATTCCCGTGCTGAAGGTTGGCGCGCTGGGCACGCATAAGGCGCTGGGATTGGCGAAAGCGAAGGGTGCAAAGTTTTTGCTTGCCTCGACGAGCGAAATCTATGGCGATCCACTCGTGTCTCCCCAACCCGAAACCTACTGGGGGAACGTAAACCCGATCGGCCCGAGGGGAGTGTACGACGAAGCCAAACGCTATGCCGAAGCCATGACGATGGCTTATCATCACTTTCATAGCCTGGATACGCGCATCGTCCGATTCTTCAACACCTACGGTCCCCGTATGCGGCTGGACGATGGGCGCGTAGTGCCAAACTTTCTGGCCCAAGCCCTGCGTGGCGAGCCTTTGACCGTCTATGGAGACGGCTCGCAAACCCGGTCGTTCGGCTACGTCGATGACATTATCGAGGGATTGTGGCGGCTCGCCATGTCCGACTTTCATGAGCCTGTGAACGTCGGCGCGGACGACGAGTACAGCGTGCTGGAGTTTGCCAAAGTGGTGTTGGAGGTGACGGGTTCATCCAGTCCGATCACCTACAAGCCCGCGCTTCAGGACGATCCCAAGCAGCGCCGGCCCAACCTCACCCGCGCCCGCGAAATCCTGAATGGCTGGGAAGCCAAGGTACCGCTGCGAGATGGGCTGAAAAGGACGGCGGAGTACTTCAGGGGAAAGATTTCGGAATAAAAGGTAAGGGAGGGCCAGCTATCAGCTAGTGAATGCTTGCGCACTCGACGCATTCTTCTTTGCGAGCTTGGTTCCTTTGCGCCCGTTGCGTGAAATCCCTAGAGCTTCACTTCGCAATGGAGCACGCCCAGCACGGCGCATTCACGAACCCCTTCTCTCTGACGACCCAGGGAGAAGGGGCAGGGGATGAGGGTTTAGACGGATAGCGGCAAATCCGGCTTTCAGCGGTGCCACCCTCGCGCCGTCATACCGTAACACCGTAACACCGCAAAGCCTCCTTCATCTGCCCCTCAACATCCCCATCCGGATCGATCTTCACCGCATTCCAGCCAAAGGCCTTCCCTGCCTCCACATTGATCAAGGTGTCCTCGAAATACAGGATCTCCCCCGGTTCAAGCCCCGACTGCTCCTCAAACATCCTGAAAAACCGCTCCTCCGGCTTGCTGACCCCCGCCTCTTGCGAGGCCAGCCGAACTTTCAGCTCGTGGATGTTCGGGAATTGGCCGGAGTGCATGGTCTGCCAGTGCGGCTCGTTGGTGTTGGAGAGACAGCCGGTCACCAGTCCAGCGGCCTGCAGCTCACGCACGATCTGGAGCGTCCCTGGATACATCTCTTTAAGAATGGCGTTGTGGGCGACTTTGGCCTGATCGGGCTCGATGCCCAGGAACTCTCCAAGCTTGATCGCGTATTCGTCAAAGGGGATCAGGCCGTCCTGAAAGGCGTCGAATTCGGGAAAGCCACCCAGGGGAAGGTTATCGAGCAACGGCTTGGAAGGGGTCAGCCCGGCATGGACCAGGGCGTCGTTCCAGGTGTGGCAGATGCGGATCATCACCCCGCCGATATCAAAACACACCCCGCGAATCTTTGCCATCCTTGGTCAGCTCCTACAGGAGTTTATCGGTTTCTTGCGCCTCGAAACTTGGAACGGCGTGGGAGGGCAACGCTTCGTCGTTGCCGCTTAACCCCTCCTTTGTCTCGACGACGAAGTCGGCGTGATGGGGGAGGGGCAGGGGTGGGGGTTCCAGGTTTCTTTTTCTCCACCCCCATCCCACAGTTTGCTATCGCTCACAGGTCCCTTCCCCCTGTCATATGGGGAAGGGATCAGACACTCGGCATAGAACCCTCCATATCGGCAGATATGGAGGGATCGGAGCCGTAGGCGGTATCTTCACCCCATGACCACCCGGCGGGAATTCCTCATCGGCATCGGCGCGTAGCAGACCCCCCTCCCCCTGCGAAGCGAGGGGGAAGGGGCAGGGGGTGGGGGTAGTTACCGCCTCTTTTGCACCAAACACAGGGTGAAAACCCCAGGTATCTTCACCTCATGACCACCCGGCGGGAATTCCTCATCGGCATCGGCGCTTGCGCGGCGGCGACCGCCCTGCCCAAAAGCCTGTGGGCCGCAGCCCAACAAACCCAGATCATTGCCAAAGCCAACCTGGACTTCCTGCGCGCCCTCGCCAAAGACACCGTCAAGCTCGCCACTCTTGCCCCCGGACAAGGCGGCAACGCCTGCGGATTCCCCCTCATCACCCCCGGCGGCAGCTACCCCGCATTCTGGATTCGCGACTTTTCGATGGCCCTCGGCAACGGCCTGATCGACGCGCCCACTGTGCTCAATCACCTGCGCCTGGTCGCCAAAACCCAGAACGGCCCAACCGAGCGCAAGCTCAAAAGCGGGGCGATCATCCCGCCCTACGCCATCGCCGACCACATCCGCCCCGATGGTCAGCCCGTCTTCTATCCCGGCACCTACTCCCCGGGCGAAGATCAGGGCGGCGAGCCTTGGGGCATCCTGCCGCCCATCGACGACCACTACGAATTCATCAACATCGCCCACGAATATTGGCTGCTCACCCGCAAGCCGGACTTCCTGAATGAATCCATCGAGGGGATGACCCTCTTCGACCGCCTTGCCAAAGCCCTCGACTGCCCCGCGATCGACGCCGAAACCGGCCTCGTCTTCACCACTCCCGAGCGGCGAGCCGTCGGGTTTGGGTTCTGCGACACGGTCTACATGACCGGAAATCTCCTGTTCGCTTCCCTGCTTCGCCACCGTGCCCTTGGGCAGATGGTCGTCCTTTGCCGCGCTTGCAAGAAGACGGAAAGGGTCGGCGAGTATCAAAAGAGTCGAGCTTTGCTGGAGCAGAGCCTGCTCCAGCACTTCGCCAACGACGGTTGGCTGATGGCCAGTACCGGGGTCGGACGGCAAGTGGATGTCTGGGGCACCCTCTTTGCCCTGCACATCCAGGCGGTTCAAGGTGAGCCCGCCAACATCCTGCGCCGAACGGTTATCAACGCTGTGCGTGAGGGCACTATCCACTACAAAGGTGCTGTGCGGCATGTGCCCACCGATAAGGATTTCTCGGCAACTTCCGCTTGGGAGAAGACGGCTGGGGTGACGCTGAACACCTATCAGAACGGCGCTTATTGGCATGTCCCGACCGGGTGGTTGGTTGAAACGGTGTCGTCGATGCATCGGGGTCTGCCACCGCAGTTGGTGGCGGAGATGGTGGCGCACTTTAAGGCGGAAGACTGGCGGAAGAAAGAGGATAAGAAAGGCGCGCCGTGGGAGTGCCTGTCACCGGTGAATGACTATCGGCAGAATCCGGCCTATATGGCGTCGGTCACGCTGCCCTTGAGCGTGCTGAGCAAGCTATAAAGACTCCGCGCCACCTCCCTAAGATTGCCACCGTCGGGAGTCGTCGACGACCCTACAAGGCAACAAAAACGCCTAAGGCATTAATAAGGCTGACCGATCCCAGATCGTAATACGATTGCGCATGAGTTCAGCCCGTTCCATGCACTGCTTGACACAACGCTTGTCGACTGGCTCTGACCGCCAAATGCTATCATCAAGATCAAAACGCAGAACTTGGTCTCCAAACACTAATACTGCACAGTATAGTGAAGGAGAAATGTCAATAGCATCAAGGTCGCGAATGATAGTTTTGAGAAACGTCGAATAAGCTTTAATATAGTGCATTCATACATTTTACAATAATGCTTTCTTGTTGTATGTCCCTTTTAATACCTCAAAACGCTTGTGTGCTGAGGTACGAATACCTCAGTCCGTTAAGCTGGGATTGCCTAAACTTGAGATGGTTGCGTCCTGAGCATCAAAGAGGGGACATGTGTAAGAATAAGATGAGGATGCAGATTGGCTAAAGGGCTCAATATTCTGATTTTGGCTGATAATGACAATGGCCAGAACATCGTACGAATGCTGGGAGAAAGCTTTTTGTCGGCGGGTCATCGCATTCTTCCAATCGGTAATCAGCATATTTCTGACCCTAACATCAGCTCACTATTCTTGCCAACTGCCACTCAGCCAAAACTAATACATACAATCGCTTTGGGAATTGAAACAATCGATCACTTTATTCCGCGCTACGATGCAGTGATCGTAGCATCGGGAACGAGACAACCCAGTGACACAGAGATCGACTTCCTTGAGAGAATGAATGTACCACTATTTAAGATCACTCCCCTTTGGGACTATGATGCCACTAGCGATAGGACAAAACAATCCTTTACAGATGAGGAGTTACGCGCTCTTATCAGGTACACGAACAAACCTGCCGGAGTGTATTTTTCTCAACTACCAGAATCAATCGTTAACGATACAAATCGTTGGATTACTGAGGTTCCAGAGCTAATTCTGTTCAGAGACTCAAAGTATTTCATCGACTTAGTTGAGTTTAGTTGTAACAAGAAAAATGTATTTGTAACCGATCTATCACTACCTGAGATCAATCTTGTCACGCTTTCCGATTGCTGGGACGAAGTTTTCAAGACACTTAGTTGGAACTATGACCAGGTTGTACAACTTTCGAGTGATCGATTTGAGGACATGGTGGGTGAGTTACTTTCTCGCGAAGGATTCGAGGTGACACCAACCGCCAGGACGAGGGACGGCGGAAAGGACTTTATAGTATCGAATCGAAACATCCTGGGTGAACACCTGTTCTATGTCGAAGCTAAACATCCGTTGCCCAAAAATCCAATTGACGTCACAGTTGTTAGATCGCTCTATGGTGTGATTCAGCTAGACCGTGTTAATGGAGGCATGATAGTAACGTCAAATCGGTTCACCAGAGACGCCATCGATGAAGCCAGTGGTATCTCGAATTTTATCACCCTGCGCGACGGTCAATACCTCGCCGACTGGATCAAGCGCCACGCAAAGCAACCCTGACGGACGGTTATGATGCCTCAGGACGCACTTATCGCTGTCTATTGGGGTTGGTTGCATGAAGTCCTGAGGCTAAGAGACTGTAACTGGCCAAGAGCGGGAAGTGCGGGATCGGATAGCAACTTCCGCCTTCTACGGACGCTGTATATTCTGAGCGTGCGACCGTCGTCTGAAGGAGAGTGAGTTTGAAAGCACAGGTCTTAGCATCAGGACTGTAGGCGGTACAAGAAATGATCAGCACAATGTGCGTCCTCAGGCATCTATAGCTGGTACGTTTGGTCATGTCTGCCACAAATGATCTGACCGAGCTAATGAACAGAATAACCGAGGCTTTTGGCAACGACCGCCGCGCTTTCAGTTCACTTGAAGAGATCGTGCAGCACCCTTCAGGGCTTTCACGTATGCAACGGCGTGAAGCGCAGAAACTGATTGGCAAGACATGTGAAGCGGCTGATCCGACGGTTTTCTGGATCGTCGAACCGTGGTATCTCACGATAGAAGCCTATAAGCGCTTTGCTCCGTGCTTCTTGATTGCCTTTCTTGAAGAGGATAATGCAACGGCACCAACAAAGAGCAGCCTTTGTCCAGAATCAACGCCCCGCTTCCTTAACTGGCTTTTTCGTGGAGCGGTAGCAGAGCGTAATCGACAATGGGAGCATTGGCTGACATTAGAGCTGATTCCAAACTGTGACAGAGAAATGCTTGCAGCCCTGGCGCAATATGTAAGCTACTGCACTGATAGCCAGCAAGGAGAGGCGTGCAACTGTTACGAAAGACTCTGGAGCAGGTACGTTTAACAAAGTTTGATGCCAATAGGGATGTTTCCGAGCGCAGGCTGTAGAGGCGCACTTCGATGTCTCCGATCTGAATCCCCGTCTGTGTAGCCGGATTTTTTTTGCCTCAGGGTGCGCATACCTCAATACTTTTCTTGTCCCAGTCCGTAGCCCAGAGGCTTGTACCAGCGGCTCCCCCCCTTCAAACAGACCCGCTCCAAACCCAGTCCCACCGGCCGCCAACCACTCTCAAGCAACGAAGGTATAATCTCGCCCTTCGAGCTGCCCGCTCGTCTAATGGCAGGACGGCAGGTTCTGGCCCTGTTAATCGAGGTTCGAATCCTTGGCGGGCAGCCAATTTTCAATTTCACGGTTTTCGCCGTTCTTTTCACATGTTTCGAGCATGGATTTGAACGGCTCTTGAAGCGAAAGCTGTACATATCGACCGTCGTAGAGGGAGTTCGAACACAGCACTTTGAGCAACTCTCGCTTTTCCTTAGAGTTAGCCTTCTCGAACCTGGAATGGCAGTTCGATCCTAATTCCAGAAGGGATACACCGAGCTCAAAATACGATGACTGGGCCTTGCCGAGGTTTGAGAGCAACAATTGCCCTTGGTCCAACTCCAACTCCCACTTGGCCTTGAGCTTATCGTAGGCTGAGAGCGGCACTTGCCCGTTCAGCTTATCTATGTAGAGTGCTTCCAACTTGGCTTCCAGACTCTTGCACTCAGCCTCAAGAGACTCCCTTTGGTCAACATGGAAGGCGCGTTCTTCGGTCAGACTCTCGAGTAGCGCCCTGCGCAACATCTCCAGTATTTCTGGATCGATCCTCAGCCCTCGGAGCTTGTTTGAGATTTGGGTCGTAACCTGCTCTTCTTCTATGCACTTCTGTCCAGGGCACCTCCCCTTTCTTCCTGTGCAGTGGTAGTAGACGTACTTGCCTTTCTTCATCTCGGCCGTGATCGCGCAGCCGCAATGGGCGCAGGTCAGCATCCCTTTGTAGGTGAACTCCAGCACACCGAAGCCCGTCTTGTTCCGGTTGCGCCCGTGCATGACATCTTGCACTTTCTCAAAGAGCTCCTTTGAGACAACTGGTTCATGGCTGCCGACGTATACATGCCTGTTCCACTGTATCAAGCCACAGTAAATCGGATTGGACAGGATTTGGGCTATACCGCTCTTATGGATTCTGTTGCCGTTGCGCGATCGCAAGCCAATCTCGATTGCCAGTCGCCTTACGCTATCAAGAGACAGCCCCTCGTCGGCATAGGCGACAAACAAACGCTTGATCTTCGGAGCAAGGGACTTGTCAAGACGAATCGTGCGCTTTGCACCGCTGACCACGTTGATATAACCGTAGGGAGCATAGGACGGCCAGATTCCTTGCCGCGCCTTTTCCTCCATTCCCTTCCGGGTTTCTTCTGAGAGGTTGTCGATATAGTTCTTGGCAACGACCAGCTTGATATCGTGGATGAACTTCTCGTGACTCTTAGACGATGGCGTCAGGATCGTCCCCTCTTTGACAAAATGTAGCGCAACGGCCAGCTCGCCGACCTTGACCCGGTCAGAGAGGTTACGGTACAGACGGTCGATTTTCTCGCAGAGGATCGCGCTAACCCGCTTTGAACGCACTAATGAAAGCATCTGCTGGAACTCGCTCCGCCCAGCTTCCTTGGCAGTTTCGGCCTCCACAAATTCCGCGATCACCTGCAAGCCGCGATCCTGAGCGTAACGGCGCAAAAGACCAAGCTGAGCATCGAGCGAGTAGCCTTCCTGCTCTTGCTCTTTAGTGGAAACCCGGGCATAAAGCACAGCGCTCTGAACTTCCTGAACTTTGACGGCCTTTCGGGCCGAGCGACGACCGTAAGACATGGGATCACATTTTACGACGGCTTTCTGTCGATCCAAATGGAAATCTTGAGAAACTGGATAACTCGCGCGTTGTAGAGCTTGGATTCTTCCAGGGAGACTTCCCTGCCGAGCTTCCGGCACCAGATTTTTCGCACTTCCTCTAAGGTATGTCGCTGCTCGTGCGTACAAAGGGGGACTGCGTTCACGTCCAACCCTTCTTAAGCCGGGTCCACAGCCAGCCCAATCGACCATATTTGCGGCGTTCTGCAATCGATCGCCTTTCAGAGGCTGGCTCGTCCTCAGATTGACCGAGCAACGCCCGCTCCGCAGCATACGAGATTCCGGCCGCATCCATCTCTTGGTCTTCGAGACGGCGTAGCTCTTCGAGCGTGAAGGTTTCACGAATTGAGGAAGTAATTGACTTGGAGTGTTCTTCGAGTTCAGTCCGGACGAGTAAAGTCAGCTTGTAGTGCTGAAATAGTCGTGAGGCTTCAGCGAAGCGAGGATCCTGGCGGATACTGTCCTGAGCTTTGGCCTGAAGGTAGGCCAAGTACGTCAGATTAGCCTTGCGCTCACCCTCCATCAATCCCAAGCAGACGTAGCTGGCGACGATGGGTAGCGACAGCGTCAACGCAACAAAACCCATCTCCAGCTTCGTCAGTTTCATGCTTGAGAGACTGGAACTCTCGACCAGCCCTTTGAAGAGCCCCACTTGCTCAACCTTGGACTCGATAACGACGAACGCAACGGCTAGGCCAATCAGGAGAAAGCCGTAAAGCCACGGCAGCGTGTTTCGCGCAAAGGAGCTTTTCACACCGAGACGGTAGAGGCTCCCGCCAACCGACGTCGCAAGCGGCGTCAACACCGAGCCGACCAAATACATGACAGCAATCCCGAGCGCTACAAAGAGCAAAATTAGCGGCAGTTCTTCCCCTATGGAAGCCAGCTCTAACTTGTCGATCAGCAGACCAAGGCTAAGGCCAAAGACAGTGCCGCCGCCGATGACCGCGACCAACTTGTGGAGCCAGCCGTAGAGCGCTGAGGGCTTTTGTGAAGGTGAAGGCAGTCCATGCTGACCCGCCAGTTCTTCCAACGAACACGGCTCGTCACTTCCAAGCTCTAGGGAGGAGGCACTTGGGCGTAACGCAATGCCAAGCGGGGCCAGTATCGCCGCCAAGTCTGAAGCTCTCTCGGTTTCGTCTTGCCGTGCCTGTTTGAGCGCGTCTTGCACTTCAGACAGTTCGCGGCGGAGCATGTCGTTTCGCTCGTTGAGGCTATCCGCCATGTCTTGTCGAAGGCGTTTGACGTTCTCTGAGGCGGCCACCGCGTTCCAGCAGAGTAGCCATGGGACCAGACGCTTGGCATCCTCAGGGGACTCTCTGGCGGCGGTCCCGGCTTCTAGCATGGCTTCGGCATCATGCGTCAGCACGGGAGGAGAATAGACGAAATGCCGAGGGACCGGATCGCCGTCTTTGTCCCGGACCCTGGGGATCACATTGGTGTACGGCGTGGCGGTTTCAACTCTCACTGGCTTCCTCCACTTTGCGCCAGTCGGATGCGCTCAATGAGCATTTCTTGAGAGTCGTTAGAGCCCCGAACGAAGCCCTTATCACCCAGCGGTTCTAACCAGTTCGACCAGCGAGTTCGATGTTCGGGCAAAACCCCGGCGACAACCAGACACTCAAGTTTTGGGTTCTTAGACAATAGGCCGATGCTCTCGCGAATACAGCGAACGACATGAGCGCTCATATCCTCAATGCCGCCGTCGGTGATGACGATGGCGACGACGGGAAGTTTGGAGCGCTCGGTAGTTTTGACGAGTTCGGTCAAGACAAGTGCCGTCTGGGTGCCGGGTTTTTCTTGAGCCTTGGCGGTAGCGAGTAGTGGCTGGCCAATCCGCTGGTTGAACGTTCCCCGGCTGTGGATCGGTGGTCCCTGATAGATCGTCCGGGAGGTATTGGCAAATGCAAGAACCGTCAGGTCCCCTTGAGAATCCAGTCGCCTCTGGAAAGAGTAGAGCGCCGCGCCGTAGCGGTTCGTCAGCTCCGGGCTTGGGCAGCTGACATCGATGGCGACGACAAGCGAAACGGGCTTCGTTGCTTCCCGCTTGCATCCAGCGAACGCTATTAGGATTCCGGCGGTAAGAACGATTGAGAAAACGACAAGAGATGTTTTTGACATGAGGCCTCCTATGAATCGTCAGGGCTCCTTGCGTTTGGATTTGCTCTTGTCCCTCTTTTGGGGCGCAAAGACCGCCTTGGCAACGAAGCTGAAACTACGAACGAAGAGCCGGGATAGCGCACCAACCAGCCGCCAGTAGGCTTGCAGGCAGACCGAGGGACGCTTACCCCGCTCAAAGAGAATCCAGCCCAGCACGAACGGCAGGGCGAGAATGATGAGAAAGTTGAAGATCGAGGCAACGGCCCGGGCAATGCCTATCCCCGAAACAAAGCCGAACACACCGTCTGCTACTTGGTACGCCAAGGCTGAGATCGACCCAAAGTTGGCGACGGTGAACTTAAGTCCAAGGAAGATCAGACCAAGGGCAAGAACCAAAGAGAGCGGGCGAAGCGAGAGATACCGTCCCGGCTTGCTTAAGTCCTTGCTGGCACACTCAACGCAGACCGTGGCGACAGAAGGACTACGATGGCCTTTTGAGCAAAGACGGCAGCCGAAACTCCGTGTGCAATTGCCGCAGAACTTAGCGCTTTTGGGCCAAAGCCGAAAGCAAAAAAGACAGAGGATCACGGACTGACCTCTTGGTCTGGCAAAAGCCCGGTGATAGACCTGGTTTGAGGGTCAAGCCAGACGCAGTCCAAGGGACTCTCGGTCTCGATAGCACCAAACGTGGTGAAAAGAAAGCGGGGATCGTCCTTGTGAACAAGTGAAGATAGGTGACGAAGCCGCAGACTACCGGTCGTGACGACCAGCACGGCAAACGAATCTTGAGCGTAAGCCTCCTGGAAAATCCCTCGGGCATACCTACGGTAGCTGGCAATCTTGGCCTTGAAGCACTTGCGCGACACATGCCCGAGGTCTATCTCAACAAAGAAGCAGTGCGTTTCGCCTAAGTGCTCGATTCGCAAGAAACTGTCCGGTTTGAAAGTGTGCCTCTGCCAGCCGTCACCCCGTTTAACAGAGTAAGCATGTCGGCAGTGCGGCTCGGGCAGCCACTCAACCGACAATCGGCCTGCAGATTCACTAACCGCGATGCGAAACTCAGTAATACGGCATGAATGCTCAAGCAGAAGCGGTGAACAGGGACGCTTGAGGTGAAGGCGGACATCATCCAGACCAAGCCCGGTGTATTCGGCGATGACCGCCGCCGCGTGAGGAGTTGCAGCGTAGAGGGCCTGCGATCCCTTGACCGGCAAAGCGTTAACCTTCTGGGTAAGTCCTGCGCCGCAAAGCCTTCGAAGGCGAGATCGGCAACGCACCAAAGAGCCGAAGTAGCCAAGCCGGACAATCTGGTCCGCCGTGATGACCGAGTGGCCGAAGAGATCACTCAGCAGTCGAACATCGCGCTCCGTCAGCCGAAAGCCGCGCTTCACGGTTTCTTCCCTCCGCGAACTGCCGGGGCGCGGTCATGGCGGACAATCTGTTCTGTTTTGGTCTGTGGTTTGGCAAGACGGCCGCGAATCTCGGTTTCCACATCTTCTGCTTGTCGCCCAAAACGAGTTAGGCCCGAATACTTGAGTTCCTCAACCTCTTTGGAAGTTGCCTCGGGATCGTCAATCTTGTCGGTCTGGACGCGGACTGGAGGTTGGCCGCGCCGAACGAAGATGGCCTGACCAACACCTTGGGAAAGAAGAAGCGTCTTGACTTCGTCTTTGGAGCCAAGGCCGACAATCTCCCCGGATAGTTCAGAGGCATCTAGCGATCCGGTTTGGAAGAAGACTTGCAAGCCGACGTTGTTTCGCAGAACTTGCCGGAGGCCGGTGGAGAGTTGGTAGAGGTTTTGATGAGAGAGCGTCAGCGACAAACCGAATCTGCGTCCCTCGGCGACGATGGATGAAAACGACTCCGATGCCATCGTTTCAAATTCATCGATGTACAGATGAGCGGGGTTACGTTTCTTTTCCGGGAGATCGACGCGCGCCATCGCAGAGTGCTGGATAGCGCTGACAAGTAGTCCGCCGACGAGGTGTGCCGCCCCGTGAAGCCGGTCTACCGCTAGAGAGACCAGCAGAATCTGTCCAGGTGTGTCCAGCAACTTAATAACGTCAATTCCCACGCCAGAGCCGAGCATTCGTCGAACCTTCGGCACGGCTAGAAAAGGCGTCACCTTGTTGATGACCGGCATCGACAGCGTCGTCTGCTTTTCGTAAGACAGATCATGGAAGAGTGAGAAGAAGGATTGGGCGTTCGGTTCGTTAAGACCAGCCAGAATCCGTTCACGGAAAGACGAATTCGTTAGCAGAGGCTCTGTCTCGCAGAGTGACATCTCGGATTCAGCCAGGGCGATTAAGGTGTTGCGCAGCGTCTCGTCCAACGCTACGCCCCAAGATTCGGCTTGTGAGCGAAGGACATCAAGGACATACAGAGCCCGGCTGTGCAGATCCCCTGAGCCGACTAAGGGGTTGAAGCCACAGACAAACTCGTCCTGCCGAAGGTCAACGAGGCATAGCCGGTCCGTGGCTGACTCGGAATCGGCAGCAAGTAAGGCCAGAATCCGGTCGATTAGATCGCCGCGCAGATCGATGACGACGAACGTGCGGTTTTCCACAATGTCGGCTTGGATCAGTTTCAGAAGAAGGTTCGTTTTGCCTGCACCCGTTGAGCCGAGAACGTAGGTGTGTCTCTTGCGCTCGCCTTCGGTAATGGCGAAGGGTTGACCTGATCGCTCACTGTCGCCGAACATCGTTCCGACGATAACGCCTTTCGGAAGCTGCCCATCTCTCGTTCGCCTCCGACCAGTTCTGGCAACAACAACACCGTTGCAAACGGAGCGGGCCAGGCTTTCAATCAGTTCTGTGAGCGCGTAGTACATCTCAGTTAGATATCTTCGCGCCCCTGAATTGCTGTTTTTGGGAGAAAGCCGTATTCTTTAGAAAAGTCTAAAGGGGAAGGCGAAAACTTGGTGCAACAGCGCTCGTTTGGGGAGGAACTGCGCCTGCTGGCCCGGCGCAGATATGCCTCGCTGGCGGCCTTCTCGGCAGTGGCTGGTCTGAGCCCGGGGCGCATCTCTCAAATCGTCAAGGGTACGTACCCCAATCTGAGCTACCAGACCCTCGAAACCTTGCTCAGAGCCTTTCCAGATATCGCTGAGAAGGAAGCCCTCTATCAGGCCTGGATTCGCGATTATGCCCCTTCGCCAATCGAAACGGAGTTACCTACCGCCGGGGCAACTGATGATGAAATCTGGGGGTTTCTGGAGTGCCGCAATAGCCTCTACGAGCTGGGCAAAATTGGCAATGTTCGGGATGCGACGGGCAGCCTCTGGCACGAGTTGGCGCATCAGCCATCAAGACAGGAGCTTGCCTACCACTGTGGCAAGATTCATGTCGAGACTAGCTCGCATACGGAGAGACACAGGCAAGCCATCCACGTCTCTCGCGAACTGCAAAACCTGGCAACGAGCGCCTACGAGCCAGCCTGGGTAGCATCAGCGCTCTGGCAAGAAGCCATCTCTACCTATCCGGTTGATCCAGACTCCCCGCGCTACAGCCGATCCGCCATGTCTCGCCTTGGGCGCTACTTAAGCGATTGGCAGCCCCGAACCGATCGCGAGCGAAGTTTGCACAGGACCTTGTTCCAAACGTATCTTCGAGACCGACTGATCGCCCTAGAGGAGCTTTACCGGCATGGCGTCAGGAACAGGAGCCTTCTTGAGTATCAGCTCGCTGCCTTGCAAAGCGTGCTCCCAGAGATAGAAATTGGAGTGGATTTCAAAGGCACTAAAGAGGTCGAAGCACGGGCACTTATCGCACTGGGCAGACTTGACGAAGCAAGCGATGCACTGGAAGCCGCTGCCCAGCCAGGCGACACCTATAACTCTCTTAAAGTAGCGGTCACAACAGCCAGGTTGCACGTTGCCGACAAGGACGCAGATGGCGCGTTTCAAATCTTAGCGCAATGGGTGCCAATTGCGGAGACACAGTCGCTGTACCACTATCGAAGTCAGCTTGTTTCTATCGAACAGAGCCTGCTCCAAGCGTATCAACGTCTGCCCCTTGCCGAGAGAGTTGAAAGGAATGCAAGTGACATTGAAAGTTAGGTTTAGGTTTTGGGGCTCCTGAAGCTAAAAGGCCCTCCTGAGATAGAGCGGGCATGATCGATGGGCGAATCTACCTTCGCACCTCTCTGGACCAGCTCAAACGCCTGCATATTTGACCTAGCTGGCTACCTGAGCGATGCTGTCACTGCGTCTGCCGCCGCCGTTCTTGGCCGCAAGAGCACACGCGTTCTTGCGGCGAGGTGAGGGCGATGGCAGACAGATTTGAACTTGGCAATACATATATCACACCCAACGCGGAGTGCCAATTGGAGTGGATTGAGGTTCTCAGAGCGTTGAACCGGCACGCTTTGTGTGACTGGGGCGAGGTCGACGACGATGACCGCAAAGCTAACGACAGGGCATTGCAGCATGGCAGCAGGCTCCTCTCGGTCTACAGAGATGGGTGCGGCACGAAGTTTTGGATTATCACTGAGGCAGATAGATCAGCGACGACCGTTCTACTGCCCGAAGACTACTAAGAGCAGGCGAAACGCGTCTGCTCAACTTTCGTGCTGGTACAGACCGCGCCTAACGCGGCGAGGGCTGTTCCGTTGTCTTTTCAACCGTCGCGCCCCGGCTCTCCAACTCGGTAAAGATTGCGCTGATTTCCACCCCTAACCCCCGGGCCAGTTTCGCGACCACGTTGATCGTTGGCGTTCTGGTGCCACGCTCGATATGGGTCATGTAGGTGCGGTGAACCCCGCAGCGATAGGCAAACCCCTCTTGGCTGAACCCTCGCTCGGTCCGCCATTCCCGCACTAATCGACCGAACTCTTCTGGCAGCGACAACTCCGGCATTTCAAATACATTGGAATCCGCACCATATTTCTGTCTACTTCGTATATACTGGTGACTATAGTCACAGTTCGTTTAGCGCTGGCTGTGGCCAATTCACACTCGGAGGCATATCGATGAAGAGATTGTTGTCTTTCCGCCCATTTTTGGCGGTTATTGCTATTGTTCTCGTCGGCTGTGGTGGAGGCGGTGGGTCGGGCTCAAGCTCCGGCGGTGGTACCGGTCAGGTTCACGCCAACGTACGGGTCATCCCTTCAGATGGTTCCGTTACAGTCAACCGTCCTGATGCCAGTACCCTCGTTTTGACCGGTTCTGTTCCCCCAATTGTCGACGGCGACGTCTTGGTTTCCAGTACAGGTGAGGGGTTTCTTCGAAAAGCAAAGAAAGTCACCCGTTCACGCGAAGGCGAACTGACGATTACGACCGAGCCGGGCACCCTGGAGGACGTCTTCAGTAATGCCGAGATCGCTGTTGTGCGCACACTTGGCGCTGACGATGTGATCGAGCAGGGCCAAGTCGCCAGCGGCGTCACGGTCGAACCGAGCAGCCGGGTCGGTGGAGCCATTCGCATTGGTGTTCCCGAGCGTGTCATTGCCCAAGCAGGTGGTGTCGCTGTTAAGCTCGATGGCGGGATCGACCTATCGTTTGATCTGGACTTTCAACTTCGGGTCAGCGGTCTCCACATTCAGCACTGCCGAGCTGTGCTGACCAGTTCTGGGCAAGCTCAACTCCGTGTTCGCGGTGGCTTTAACGGCATCAACGTTAAGCACAAGCTAACGCATCTTTCCTTCAAGCCGATCACGATCTATGTCGGCACTGTGCTTGGCGTACCAGTGCCATTGGTTATCAAGACCGACGCTGACATCTTTGTGACCGTTCGAGGCGATATGGCCGCTGAGTTTACGGCCACAGCTACTGCCTCAGCAATGGTCCAAGGTGGAGCCGAGTTTAACGGCTCTGATTGGTCGCTCGTCAAGTCCTTTAACAAAGGCTTTGACCTTGCGATCGAGAAGAACTTCTCAACGGGATCAGTAGTCACCTTCTGTCCGATTTTGACTGAAGCGACCGTCAAACTCTATGACGTCGTCGGCCCGAACTTTTCGCTGGAGCCGAACTTTGTCTGTCGCTATGATCGGCAGAGCAATCCCAACGGCCTGAAGGTCAATGTCCAAGGAGCCTTCACCGCCTCAGCCGGGATTCGGGCCGAAGCGATGGGCAGAACCTGGGTAGACCGGCAGTTCCCTAACCTCCTAAACGCCAGTTTCAATGTCTTTGACCGGTTCTTCCCTGACGCCACTGGTGGTGGAGGAGGGGGAGGAGGCGGTGGCGGCGGCGGCGGTGGACCCTCTGAGGTCGTTATCGACAACTCCGATGCTGTTAGTAACATCAATTCCGTTGGATTCTTTAAGTGGGGCACCCCGAGCTACTGGCACACAGCAACTGGTCTGGGCATCAACGGCTCAATGCTCTGGACACAGAACAATCAGCAAGGGGTCCAGGCTCTGGATAATGTCGGTCAGTGGCGACCCAACCTCACGGCAGGCAGATACGAAATCTTTGCGTTCATCCCCCGCAACAACGCAACGACCAAGGATGCAAACTACGAAATCTGGATCGCGGGCAATAACTACACCACTGTTCACGTCAACCAGTTTGTCGTCTACGATGCCTGGGTGAGTCTCGGCACCTACGATCTTCCGGCTGGATCGAACAGCTTCGTCAGGTTGCTTGACGTCACCAACGAGCCCTGGATTTCCACTAAGATCGGCTTCGACGCGATGAAGTGGGTTCGTCGTTAGACCTGTCTCCCCAACACACTGCCCCGTCGTTAGCGGCGGGGCTCTTTTTGTTCTAAGAGATATGCGACCAACAAAAATGGGCGGTGCTCCAGATTGGATCTACCGCCCGTGCTCATTGATGTTCTACCAGTTCTCATTCTGGCAGGATCGTTCGTTCCTGACAATAGTCGAGTACCGCTAGCTGTGCGGATGAACGACCGTGCCGCAGTATTGACACCGCCACGGCGAATTTGCCGCATTGATGCTGGCGAATATCCAAACGATGATCCAAGCCCCGAACGAGAATAAGGTGACGATGGCATGGACAAGATGGTTGGCTTGGGCCTTGTTGGCTGAAACCACCTTGTCGCAGACCGGGCATTTGGCTGATGATGTTTTCATGCTTACTCCAAAGAAGTCCTCACCAATACGCTGTGAGTGACTATAGTATGCCATATTATATAGTTCAGCCAGTAATCTGAAGGCATACTTTTCGGCAGGACCGGTTAGCAGCCAAGGCGGCTTTGAGCTTGGTTAGGGAAACTCTTAGAGATCGCTACTGTAGCATGGCTTCGCTTCGAAGTCAGCGGACGCCAGACTTTCACCGGCATCATAGAACGAGTGGAAAGGGATTTCTCCATTGGTACCCAAAACAGGATGTTGAGACGTTCTGCATTGAACTATGGGGCTGGTCTAGAAGAGACCGGTGAACAGCATAGTATGCTGACTAAGACACGGCACTTTTGTTAACGATTTGTGGAAAACGTACTTGACGCAGGACAACCGTTTCCTGTACTCTTGTCTACTATATTAAGATTGAGGGACGGTACGTTGGGCTTGTCATTAGGCAAAGAATATTTCAGGCTATGGGCGAAAACAGACCCTAATGGGTTGTGGCATTCGTTACCCTACCATTTGCTCGATGTCGCCGCTACAGCCGAAGTTTTATGGGAGAGGTTGCCAGAACGTTCGAGAACTGTCGCTGTCAGACAGTTTCCTTCACTGCGGATGGCCCGAATTACTTGTATCTTCTTAGCAGCATGTCATGACATTGGTAAGGCCAATCGCTACTTTCAGGGCCAAGTAGACCAATTCAGGGAGGCATTGAAGGACCTTAGTGTTTCCTCTGAACGCGTACGACAGAAGCATGGACAGGCTACTAACGCTTACATGCTTGAGTTCTTAAAGGGTTGGGGATGGTCACCCATAGCCGCGAGGAGTGTCGCCGTTTGTGTAGGCGGGCACCATGGCTACTTTGTGGTCGATCACGGGCGAACAGCGCTGGGCATTCACAAGCCGCCTTGGACCGAATTATCTTTTGAGCTTTTAGAGGATTTAGCGCGAGTTTTGGATTTTGAGGAAGGAACCCCAGAACCCAAGAATCACGTCGAATTCGTTGGATGGTTGGCAGGTTTCGTCAGTGTGGCAGACTGGCTTGGCTCTCATGAGAAGATGGTAGGATTCAAAACTACTGAAAGTGATCTTGGCGATTATCTGTATAACGCGAGAAAGCGGGCTGTAGAGCTTCTGGACGATCTCAGATTTTATCCATCAGAATCTACTTCACGTCGGAATACTGATCAGATTCTGTCGGGATATATGCCTAATGCGATGCAGTCTCTCTCGGAACGGATATCACAAGAAGGGTTTGGGGTTGCAATAATTGAGTCCCCTACGGGTGAAGGAAAAACAGAGGCGGCCTTTATCCTCTCCGAGCCTGATAGGTCGAATGGAGAGGGATTATATTTTGCATTGCCAACGATGGCGACCGCAAATGGATTGTTCGATAGAGTCAAGGGTTTTCTTTCCTCCCCTTCGGACCAAACGACCAGACGCCTTCACTCACAAGCCTGGCTATACGCTGAAGACGTAACTACGCACGGAAATTCCAATGACCAAGAGCAGCGGCTGATCGCGGAAGATTGGTTTTCTGGCAGTAAACGTGGATTACTTGCGCAGTATGGAGTCGGAACGATCGACCAGGCGCTTATCGCATCGCTGAGAGCAAAGCACTTTTTTGTCAGGCTCTTTGCACTTGCAGGAAAAATGGTCGTAATCGACGAAGTACACGCCTACGACGTATATATGAGCGGCCTCCTTACGCGACTAATGGAATGGCTCCGAGTGTTCTCATGTCGAGTCGTCTTGCTATCGGCGACGTTGCCAAGTTCAAAACGTAGTGAGTTGCTAAGGGCCTGGGGCGTTGAATCTTGGCAGCAGGCCGCCTACCCTTGTATCACCTGGACAACTCCTGATGGGCTTGCCAAAAGCGAAACCTTTAGCTGTAATCCAAGAAAGCCCCTGTCGATTCGCTATTTCGAAGGGATCGGTCATAGCAGCGTTCAGGCTGGGGTTCACAGAATTTTAGATCGTGTATTGACGTCAGGAGGAACTGGCGCATTATTATTTAACACAGTCAACGACGCACAAAGCGCATACGAAATCTTGAAGTCCTACGACGAGGCGGAGGGCATCAATCTTTTTCTATTTCATGCCCGGTATACAGTCGACGACAGGGACGCGATCGAACGAAAGGTGCTGAATAATTTTGGCAAGAATGGGCTGAGAATCCGTCCTGCGATAGTCGTGGCAACTCAAGTCGTTGAGCAGAGCCTTGACCTTGATTTTGATCACATGATTAGCGAGTTGGCACCGATAGACTTATTGATTCAAAGGGCAGGCAGATTGCACAGACACAAACGAGATCGATACGGGAAATTGCTTTGCGACGGTGCTCCAGACCAGCGTGATGCGCCTGTCTTGGAGGTTCTTAAGCCCATGACCCGAGAAGATGGATTGCCGGACTTTCGCAACAAAGTATACGATTGGTCGATACTCCAGCGTACTGACATTCTCCTTAGCAAAGAAGTGTTGATCGACGAGCCTAAGAAAGTTGCAAGTTTCATTGAGATCGTTTACGACGAAGAGCCGCTTTGTGATGAGCGGCCAGGGATCCAGGAAAGACTCCGTGCACTTGAGGCTGAACACAAGATGAAAGAAGAGGATCTTCGCGAGATCGTTTGCGCGGTGGGAATCCCATCGCCGTTTTCCGAAGACTCAATCTCGCTAACCGCAAATGATCACCCTGATCCTGACGAAGCCGGGTCGAAGTACCAGCAGTTTGTCGCTAAGACAAGAATAGAGAGCCTTCCCACGGTCTCCATTGTAATTTCTTACAAAGACAGGCCTGCGCCGGAGGGGATTCTCTCGCAGGAAGATAAGCGAGCTCTTGTCCTCAAGACCGTAAAAGCGAGCCTTCCTCAATACCAACTCAACGAGTTACTCAAGATACCGATTGGTAAGGGCTGGGACAAGACTAAGGCTCTTCGTGACTCAAGACTGGCTGTCTTGGACGAAAATGGCTGTTTCGAGACCGAGAGCCACCGCTATACTTACGATTCCGAAATTGGGCTTCGTTGGAGCAAAAAGAATGGGTAGTAGTTTTCATCTTGATAGTGAACCTTGGATACTTGTTGAAGATCTGGCAGGGCAGAGGAAGGAGCTTTCTCTTACTGAGGTTTTTGAACAAGCCGGTTCAATCAGGCGCCTTATAGGCAATCCACTTGAAGTCGCTGTATTAATTAGGCTATTGCTCGCGATTGCCCATCGCGTTTCCCACCCTGCCAGCAGAACCGAGTGGGGACAACGCTGGAAGAATCGCAAGGTTGAGATCGCTCGGATGGCGGATTACGTGCGTCAAAATACCGGATACTTCGACTTATACAACGAGACGAACCCATTCGGCCAGCACCCTCAACTCCACTATGGCGAAAAACCACCCTCGGTACTTCAGTACGACAGAGCGACCGGCAACAATGCCGTGTTTTTAGATGCGGACATCGAAGTCCAAATGACACCGGTCCCGTCAGCAGAGATTGCACGCGCCATGCTGACGAATTTTGCCTTTGGGGGCTCGCACCCCGATAAGCGCAGCCCACTTGCAAGGCAAGGCTCTATGACTATGTACTCCGGTCCTCTTTGCGCAAGAACGATCTCTTTCTTGGAGGGAGACGACCTCGAGAAGACAATCGTCATGAACCTGATTTCTAGATGGAAGAGTGGAGCGCCGTCTTGGGAAATCAAGCCGCCTAATCATCCTGGCAGATCAAAGCCATCAGGCTGGGCGGATATGTACACACGCCGAACACGATTCGTTCGATTGCACCCAATCGATGGAGGCAGTCAGTGTTCTTCAGTCGCCCTCCATATGGGCGAGCAGATTGAGGAGAATACCGACGGCTTATTTGCCGATCCTATGATTCCGCGATATGTCGCGAGCGACGGAAAACTCAAGGACTTCCGCTTGCAGCCTGGAAAGGCGCTCTGGCGTTCGCTGAACGTGCTGCTTTGTTGTACACCCGGCGAAGGAGTTAAGACGGGGACCCACAAGGCTTCAGAGTGTGTACGACAATTAAAGGGGAATTATTATCCTTGCATAAGCGAAGAAGAACCTGTTCGCTTGCGGGTGATCGGAGTATGCGGCAATGCGCAAGGCCCAAAGACCGAGTTTTGGCGAGACGAAACACTTCCGTTTAGATTATCGCTGCTTGGTGACGACGAGCTCTTCTCAGATATAGATCGAAATGTAGCCAAGGCGGAGTCGGAAGCAAAAAAACTTGAACGAAGATTGTACGCCTTTGCGAGGAGATACTTACAAGCCGGTCAACCTAATCCCGATAGCAAGGATGTTGCCAAGTTGGCAGAAGAGCTTGGACAAGAATTACATGATTACTGGTCTGTGGTCGGAGCAGATGGTGAAACGCTCGCAAGTCGACCAAAGCGTATGCCGGAAGACGAGTGGAAAGATCTGACGGAACGAGCGTCAAAGGATGCATATCGTATGGCGATTGATCGACTTCCTCCGTCTGCCGCTCGCTTCCGGGCCGAATATCAGCGAACAAGGAGTAAAGAAGAATAGCCGAAATGCCTTGACAGTAGAGGGAGAGCTTATGGAAAACAGAAGGGCGAACGCGCTTATCAGAGAACTAGAAAAGTACAGAGGGAAGAAGCCTAAAGATGCAAATAGAGCAGCTTTAGCCGAGTTGCGTTCAGGCCGGGGCAAGGTGCCTGGAGAAGCTCCACGAATGTTTCCCTACATCGTGAAGATTCTCGACAACGGTCAAACCGAGGGTCCATTCGTTACAGCTGCGTTCTTGACGGCGTCGAATTTTGCTTTTCACCATGAGCCTGGCGGTTCGGGCAACCTTGGCGAATCGCTTAGGAAATCGATCGACGGCAAGAAACATAACGAAGCGGGGGTTGAAGCTCGACTCGTTGCCGCTCTCGACGCAAATCTCGAGATACTGCCGCGGCATCTCGATGGGTTGGTGTCCCTTTGTGAGAGCGCGAACGTTCCCATTGATTGGAGAAAATTCTTAGAAGATGTCGAAAAACTGCTCTCCCCTTACGAGCATGTTCGAAATCGCGTGCGCATGCAATGGGCAAAGGGCTTCTGGGGAGCGAGCCAAGTCGAAGAGAACGATTCAAACGAAGAACAAAATCAGGAGGAGCAAGAATCACAGTGAAAGCAAAATTCATCGAATTACATCTACTTCAGAGCTTTCCGCCTTCGTGCGTCAATAGAGATGGAAACAATTCTCCAAAAGACTGCATGTTCGGGGGAGAGCGCCGCGCTCGAATCTCAAGTCAGTGCCTAAAACGCGCAATCCGTCAAGCCGACGTCTTTACGGAAGTTGTCGGTGAAGCGATCGCCGCTAGGTCGAAGCGCATCAGGGATGAAAAACTTATCCCGTATCTTGAAGGGAAGGGGCTGTCTCCCGAGCAGGCTGTCGAAATTGCCGACAAGTTCAGAGGCGAGCTTGCTAAACCCGATACCAAGAAACCCGAGTTGACATCCGTTGGGCTCTACTTTGGCGATAAAGAGCTCTTTGCGTTGTTAGATGCGTATCGAGCTGACGATAAGAAGTGGAAGTCGGTGGTCAAACCTAGCTCGGCTGATGTTGCATTGTTTGGCAGGATGCTCGCAGAAGCAACCGACCTAAACGTTGATGCGGCGTCGCAGGTCGCTCATGCGATCAGCACCCATGCCTTATCCCAAGAGACAGACTTTTGGACTGCGGCGGACGATCTCAAAGACCTCAGCGACGAAGACTCCGACGCAGGCGCAGACATGCTTGGCATGGCCGAGTTTAACGCTTCCATCTTTTATCGTTACGCATGCGTCTCGTTGCCGATTCTCGAAAAAAATCTGCAAGACGAAGCCGTGTGTAGAAGAACCGTCGAAGCGTTTCTGCGGGCTTCGTGGGACGCTACACCAACGGGAAAACTCAATGGGCATGCCCACTTCACGCAACCCTTTGCCGCCCTCGCCGTTGTTCGTCGCAAAGGAATGCCGCTCAATCTTTGTAATGCGTTCGTCAAGCCCATCCGATCCCAGCGGGGAGAAGGCCTGGACGATCTTTCGGTGAAGGCCTTACTCGTACACCTATCAAGATCGCGGACGATGAGCCTGGTCGATGACGCAGACTATTACTTCGCTAACTCGCTGGATTCGGAGTTTAATAGTACTGGCGTGCTTACCAAGAGCGGGTATGCAGATGTCGTTGCCGGAGTGCTGGAGGGGCTTTGAAAAGCGACTGTTGCCTGCTATTGCGCCTGGAAGGGCCTTTGCAGAGCTGGGGTTACCGCTCGCGGTTTTCTGATCGGGATACGGGTATGGAGCCAACCAAGAGCGGTGTGATCGGACTAATGTGTTGCGCCCTCGGTCGGGACAGGCATGAAGGCATCAGGGATCTGGTCGGCCTTCGAATGACGGTTCTCGTCGAACAAGAAGGAAAGCTGCTCAACGACTTCCACACGGCAGGCGCAGGGGTATTCCGAGGGCAAAAGGGGTATGCAGCTCCGAAGAGCGACGGAAGCAAGGGCAAGGACGCAGTCATTATGAATAAGCGTTACCTGCAAGACGCTTCTTTCCTCGTTGCGCTCGAAGGCCCAAGGGAGTTGCTTGAGCGGATTGCGGCGGCTTTAGACGACCCCATCTGGCCGCTAAGCCTTGGGCGCAAATCCTGTCCGCCAGCGACCAGGGTTCTTGTCGGAATCTTCGAAGGCGATGTGCTGGATATGCTCAGCACCGCCTTAGATGAGACCAATGTGAACGGTCACCAACGCTTTGGACGCACACATAGATGCATTCGGGAATTAGAGCCGGGTGACTTCGCCGGCGAACCAATCCAAGACGTGCCGATCGAGTGGCCGGACAGACAAACGAGAAAATACGGCATTCGCTACATCGAAACGACCCTCTTAGATTTGGAGGCACAATGATTCTGTCCCGAATCCAACTCAATCCGTTTCACGCTAGAACGTACGCTTTGGTCGGTGATGCTTACGAGCTTCATCGGCGGTTATGTGGCTGCTTTTCGAGTTCACGCCAAGAAGCGTCCGTCCTGTTTAGGATTGAGCCCGGCCCTGTCCTTCTCGTTCAGAGTGAGTTTGAACCTGATTGGAGCAAATTCGGCGAACCCAGCGAAGTTTTCAAATCGAAGCCCGAGTGCAAACTGTTCAGTCCGGAATTTGCGCAAGGTCAACGCCTTATTTTTCGCTTGAGGTGCCGTCCGTGCAAAAAGCATGCGGAGGAAGGAAGTAAACACAGCAAGCTTCGGTTCTTACGTACCGAAACGGAAAGGCTGGAATGGCTCAAACGGCAAGGCAAGAAGTATGGATTCGTCGTTGAATCGGTCGAAGCGACATACGAACGATGGATAGACACGAAGCAGGCTTACCAACGCGAAACCGAAGATGCGAGTAGGATAGACAGGAAGGCTTCAGATCTGCCAGCGATTAGATTCGACGGCATTATTACTGTGACCGATCCTGCCCATTTCCTTAGTGCTCTGAAGTCCGGTATCGGTCCGCAAAAAGCATATGGCTTCGGACTCTTAAGTGTAGCGAGGGATCAAGCGTAAGCGAGTCGGCATAGCAACCTGAACGCTTCGCGGGAGCTACTGCCTTATCCCATGCAGACAGCGACTTCTTCTTGGCTGCCTGTAGTATTTTTCCAAAACCAGAAATGAAATGTTCTCAGCTTGAAACGACTTGTCGTATAATATAGAAGAAGTGCCGACTTCAAAAAATGAAGCCGGCGTGAGCGAGAACCGAAGTCCTCAAACTCCGATCAAAAACAGTTTGACATAATGTTGCTCGCACACGCCGTGGCGCCTCAAGGAGATCCTTATGGATACATTTATTATCGCCGCATGGCATAAAGCGACGCCCATACCTAACCAAGACAGCGATCGTGTGCGACTTGACCCTTGTGGAACGCCCATAGCTTTTGACGACTACGGCAAAGGCTATGGTTATGGCTGGGATGTAGGCCCGCTGTCTCCAAGAAGTATTAATGATTTTGCAACTGTTCGACCAATTCATTGGCGGAATTTGCAAAAGCTGCGACAGGCCGCACATTCGTGGGGATGAACCGTCGTTACAAGCGGAGAAAACAACCGCCCCACGATAGTGGGGAATTCTATATAATTCTGATGGGTTAATTAAGAGTTGGATGTGCTGGGGAAAATATGCCTGCAGACCTTCATCTGTTGCCAAAGCTTAGGGATAGGCTGAGTTACGTCTATATTGAGCATGCCGTTGTCGAGAGGGAGGAATCGGCAATCGCGGTTTACGATGACGATGGCTTTACTCAAATTCCAATCGCTTCGATTGCTCTCTTAATGTTAGGTCCAGGTACCAAGATCAGCCATGCTGCTATCGACATCCTGGCACGGAACAATTGCTTGGCAGCCTGGGTAGGGGAGGGCGCTGTCAGAATGTACGCCTTTGGAACGGGTGGCACCCATTCCGCCGTCCGGTTAATGCGTCAGGCGGAGCTGGTGAGCGATCCACCGGCGCGGCTTAGGGTTGTTCGCAAGCTCTACGGCATGCGCTTCCCAGAAGCTCTTTCTGACGATTTGTCGATCGAGCAGCTTCGAGGAAAGGAGGGTTTGCGCGTTCGGAGCGCATACAAGGAGGCAGCTGAGAAGTATGGAGTGGAGTGGTCTGGGAGAAACTACGACCGCAACGCCTGGCAAGGTTCTGATCCGGTCAACCGCGCCTTGTCGGCTGCCAACGCCTGCCTATACGGAGTCTGCCACACTGCTATCCTTTCTATGGGCTTCAGTCCTGCGTTGGGCTTTATCCACACGGGCAAGCAGCTGTCCTTTGTGTACGATGTCGCGGACCTATATAAGCTTGACATCGCTGTTCCAGCCGCCTTTTCCGCCGCTAAGGAAGGTGCTGACCAGATAGACAGGCGCGTACGTTTAGCGATGCGGGATCGGTTTAGGGAAAGCCGTTTCCTCAGTCAGGTTTCTCTCGACCTGATGAGCCTGTTTGCAGATGATCTTCCTGATGAGGAACTGGAAGTTTACGACGACGACCCTGCGTTGCCTGCAGATCTTTGGGGACCTGAGGATGATTGTAATAGTAGTTCGAACAGTGAAACCTCGACTGAGGGGTGAACTCAGTAGATGGATGGTTGAGTTTCAAGCTGGAGTCTTCGTCGGCAATATGCCCGGACGAGTGCGGGATCGACTTTGGGAGAAGATACTTGAGGAAGAAGGGAGCGCGATCATGGTCCATTCAGCACGAACTGAGCAGGGTTACGCCGTTCGTTGCCATGGCGAGCCAGACCGGCGTCCAGTAGATTTTGAAGGTTTAGTCCTGATGCGGTATGTTGGAAAGCAGAAAACTACCGTCGCACCTTGACAATCAAATAGTGCGATTTGTATAAGTTAGCGGCATTTTATAGTAATCGCCCCACGCTCGTGGGGATGAACCGAAGTGGGGCAAGTCATTCAAGTCCGATAGAACAATCGCCCCACGCTCGTGGGGATGAACCGGCGGCTGATCCGGTGCTGAAGTCCCACCCAAGAATCGCCCCACGCTCGTGGGGATGAACCGAACCCCTTTTACGGTTGTCTTCATTGTGTCGTAATCGCCCCACGCTCGTGGGGATGAACCGGGGATTGTCAATCCTCAGCGTGGACCGTTCGAAATCGCCCCACGCTCGTGGGGATGAACCGGTTGCGATGGCGGGGAATGCTATCCGGTACAGAATCGCCCCACGCTCGTGGGGATGAACCGAAACCCAGGCGGGCAACTGTGAGTTGGTCCTGAATCGCCCCACGCTCGTGGGGATGAACCGGACGATGAGCGAAAGGTCTGAGAGATGGTTGAAATCGCCCCACGCTCGTGGGGATGAACCGTGCCCCGGCGTTTTGGTGGGAGGGTAGCGATGAATCGCCCCACGCTCGTGGGGATGAACCGGTCTCGCTTAAGCTGTTCGATGTTTTGAAGTCAATCGCCCCACGCTCGTGGGGATGAACCGATCCTCACCATCACCGGACAAGACGCCCTCTAAATCGCCCCACGCTCGTGGGGATGAACCGTATAGCACGGGCTCCGTGATTCCGCACGCAGCAATCGCCCCACGCTCGTGGGGATGAACCGGACCGGGCGACGGGTTGGGTCGCATTGGAGGAAATCGCCCCACGCTCGTGGGGATGAACCGAGCGAGCACGATTCGCGGGTGGCAAAGTTCGCAATCGCCCCACGCTCGTGGGGATGAACCGAACGGTTGGGTTCTACGTAATCCCGATGGCAGAATCGCCCCACGCTCGTGGGGATGAACCGCACCAGTCAGCCGGATCCTCGGTATTGCGCTGAATCGCCCCACGCTCGTGGGGATGAACCGACGAACGCTCTGGCAGTGGCTGGGGTTCACCAAATCGCCCCACGCTCGTGGGGATGAACCGTGCAGAGCCCTATCAAAAACCTGGCAAGGATGAATCGCCCCACGCTCGTGGGGATGAACCGGACTCAGAGAACGGGGACCGTCTAAGGCTCCAAATCGCCCCACGCTCGTGGGGATGAACCGATGGATATGACTACATATTTCACATGTCTAATAATCGCCCCACGCTCGTGGGGATGAACCGGCGTGAGCGAGCATAACAAAGCCCTGGCGCAAAATCGCCCCACGCTCGTGGGGATGAACCGTGCAAGGCGCGATCGCTCGAGCCGCGGCCCGAAATCGCCCCACGCTCGTGGGGATGAACCGCGCAAAGCAAACGCATTCGAAGGTTTGCCCTTAATCGCCCCACGCTCGTGGGGATGAACCGAAGGTGGAGATGGTCTTCCCGC